>JAFOMB010000206.1 GCA_017419065.1 Erysipelotrichaceae bacterium
CGCTGTTTATTTCTCTGGCAGCTCTGCGTCTGGCGGAAGTCATGATCTCTCTGATCTCCAAGATCATCTCCTCTTTCATATTGTTTTCCTTCAGCATTCTCATACCCTCCCATATACGTTATTGACAGGAGGAGTCTGTTTTCCTACACTTTTTTGATAAAAAACTGTTCTTTCCGGCTGTTCATGTGAACGGGTCAATTTGCCAGACAGTGTCTGTTAAATCCTGGGCGATCAGATCGGAACTGACGTATGTCTTGATGATCATAATGAAATCGAGGAAGATCGGTTACGCCTGCGGATGATATCCAATAAGGACCGGGTGAGTTCGCATAAAAGTATCTTCGTGGATCCTTTTTTGATTGGCACATTTTCTTTCCTGAGAAATATGGTATTTATAAGATGAGAGAGGAGGATGATCTCATGGATGTCCTGGAGAGATTCCTGAATGATAAAGATCATTATGCCAGCAGAGCGATACAGCTCGGTGAGACATGCCCCTACGGAAAGATCGAACTCACGGAGGATATCGCTGATATCGGTAATCTCGATGTCCTCGTCGAGATCATGAGGGAAGAGTATCAGAAACATGTCATGAACGATGACGATGTCTGGAATGTCTCTGTGCTTCTCGGGACCCTGCTTGGAGAAATGATCATCCGGGAGATAGACGGCCATTGGGAGATCAACGAGGATGAACTGCCGGTCGTAAAAGAGAGTAGCGGCAACGGTCTCTCTCCGATCTCAAAGATCCTCAAGATCATCACGAGTGAAGAAAATGATGAAGGGTCACCAAGCGTTTTCTATGAAGGTTATCAGGCACTGAAACGGTACCATTATATGAGCGATGAAGAAAAAGAGACCATCACGACATATATCCATACAGATAAAGGAGGAGAACGATGATCATCACAGAAGAACTGCTGAGAAGTTTTGCGAGATATGAGATCGCCTTTGAGGATCTGCATATCGATAATACTAAGAGCATCCGTTATGAAGATTATGAACTGACTTTAGAAGATCTGGAAGCCGTCTTTGACAGGATCCTCAAAGAGGATATCGGCTGGGAGAGATTCTGCGAGGAATGGCTGATACCGGTCTGGTGGGATGAAGAGACAGCGGGGATGTTATTTCTCTTTCCGATGATCCCGGAAAGAGAAAACAGTTTCTATGACGGCCTTCCTTACAGCGATGGAGAAGTCGCATTGCGCGTGTTCGCTGAACTCAACAGGTATATCGTCTTTGAAGGAAAAGACTGCGGAGAGCTCAGGGACACAGCTTCTTATTTAAAAGAACTGTTAAGATGCTACAGGGAAAACCGGAACAGGGAACTGATAGACTGGGATTATCCGGACAGTATCAAAAAGAATTTCGTCATGGCTGTTTATCGCAGAGAACTGGATCATATGCAGATCGATGAAGAGAGAAGGGAACTGTTCAAGAGATATCTCGATGAACTGATCGATCATAAGGATGCCTATGCCATGAAGGTCAAGGGAGATCTTCACTATGGAGGCTCTTCCTTCTATCCATGTGACTGGAATATCTGCAGGGATCTTCTGGAGAGATCCTTCGAACTGGAACAGGATCCTTATACAGCGAACTCTCTCGGCTACATCTATTACTACGGCAGATGCAATAACGGCGTCCCGGAATATGACAAGGCCTTCAAGTGCTTCACCTTCGGTTATATCCATCATCTCTATGAATCGGCTTATAAGCTGGCGGATATGTATAAGGGAGGAAAGGGCGTCCCGAAAAGCATGGAGACTTACGCTTCCATGATTGAGGATCTCTATGACTATGCCCTGAAAGATTTCTGCGAGGGAGAAGACAAGAGCTTCGCCGATGTCGCATTACGTATGGGAAGCGTCGTAGAGGACTTCTATGAAGAACCGAAGGATGCCTATGCGTATTATCTCCAGGCAGACTACGCCATAAAGAAAAGATCGAAGATGGGTTACTATGGAGATGACAAGGTAGCCGGGCATATCGGGGAGGCATTAG
>JAFOMB010000207.1 GCA_017419065.1 Erysipelotrichaceae bacterium
CCTGCAGTGATCAAACCAGCCGGCGCTTTTCATCTGCAATAGAGACAGATAGGTCTGCAGGGAATTGAAGGCGAAGTTGTCGAAGTACCAGAGGATGCCGTCATCCTTATAGCGTTCAATAAAGTCCTTGACACCGTCATAAGGAGTTCCGATGAGCGTAGCGATCACATCGAAACAGCCGCCGATGAGCCTTCCCTCCAACCTCACATCGCCCTTGGAAGATCTCCAGGATACCTCATGGAGATACCTCTTTTCCTCCTGAATGCTTTCAATGAATTCCCTGTATCTCGTAAAGGAGCGCTGGACAGGGATCTCCCCTTTCAGAAGTCTGAGATTGTCTTTCTCAAATCGTTCATTCTTGCCGTTGTAGCCCGCATTGAAGCCATACAGCGTCGCAATGTCATACTTCACCGTCAACGGGAACAGCAGGTTCGTCGGATCGCTGGAACCCATGATCCACTTCGGGTGTTCCGTTAAACACTTGAGATCCGTATACGGCAGCATCTCCGCCATGAAGTCTCCTCCGGCAGCACAGAGGATCATCTTCACTTCCTCATCCTTTACGAGTTCCTTATACTCCTGGGCTCTCCTCTTTCCTCCGGCTGAGCGTCCGCTGTTCTTGCGGACACTGGCCGTCTCTTTGATGAGGTAGCCTTCCTTCTTCAGGACCTCTAAAGATGAGGTATATCTCTCCAGTTTGTGACCGACACCGGCACTCGGGGCGAAGATACCGATGGTATCTCCCTCTTTCAGAAATTCCGGATATATCATTATTTCCTCCTAACAAATCAAAGAAACGCAATTGAAGTCTTGACGGTTTTATTATAAAATAATAATTGCATATGTAGATGCTAGAATATAGGGGGATACATGACAGGTAAAGTTAAGTGGTTCAACGCTACTAAAGGTTATGGCTTTATCACTGGTGATGACGGTCAAGAAGTATTCGTACATTTCTCCGCAATCTTAGCTGATGGCTATAAGACTTTAGAGGACGGCCAGGCTGTGGAATACGATGTCAACGAAGGCGAAAAAGGTCCGCAGGCTGTTAATGTAACTAAATTATAATAGACACAGCAGATGAGAACCTGACACAGGTTCTTTTTTTATCCCTAAATGGTATAATATCCAAAGTATGAAACTGATTGAAACTGATGCGAAGACATTTGATGGATATGCGCTGACGTCCCCAAAACCGCACTTCATGCAGAGCGGCGGATGGGGAAAGGTCAATGAGAAGAGGAATGCGGTCCCCCGCTATCTTTTACTGGATGATGAAGGCATCACAAAGGGCTGTGCCCTGCTTCTGGAAAAGAAGATCCTGAACTACAGGACCTTCTACTGCCCAAGGGGCTTCATCACTGATTATCAGGATGAAAAGACACTCAGGGAATTCATATCCCTCTTAAAGAAGTACGTCTATTCCCATAACGGTCTCTATCTCAAATGCGATGCGGATATCCTCTTGCATAAACTGAATGACAACGGGGAAGTGAAGGAATCCTTCCCGGAGAATGAGAGACTGCTGAAGATCTTTGAAGAATGCGGCGGCAGGCACAAAGGCTTTACTACGAAGTTCACGGAGACGGCAGCGCCGCGCTTCACCTTCCGTGTGGATGTCGACAAGAGCGATGAGGAGCTCATTGCCTCCTTCCACTCCACGACCAGAAACATCCTCAAGAGAAACAACCCCTACCATCTCCACTTCTATAAGGGCTCCAGGGAAGATGTCAAAGACTTCTACAAGACCATGAAGGAGACCTCCTTACGCAAGAAGATGTATGTGGAATCCCTGGCCTTCTTTGAGGACTTCTATACCGTTCTCCATGAAGAAGACATGTCCGATGTCTATGTCGTCTATGCCTTAAAGTCCGAACTGATCTCCCTCTATCAGAAGAAGAAGGAAGAGATCGAAAAGGAGAAGGAGAAGCTCTCTGCCTCCACCGGAAAGAAGGCTCAGAACAGACTCAAGGACGTCTATGACATGGAGAAGAAATGGGAGAAGGAATACGCCCAGATCGAAGCGATGACAGAAGAAAAGATCGTCCTGTCTTCCATGATCACTGCCAAGTATGCGGACAAGGTCTGGACAGTCCACGGCGGCAATTCCGATGACCTCAAGTTACTCAACGCGAACTATGAACTCTACTACGGCATCATCAAGGATGCGAGAGATATGGGCTATAAGACCGTCGACTTCTTCGGAAGCGAGGGAAGAGTCGATCCTTCTTCAGATATCTACGGGATCTATCTCTTCAAACTGCGCTTCGGAGGCGACTTCGATGAATTCCTCGGAGAATTCGACTATGTCACAAGGCCTCTGGCCAACGCCGTTATCCAGAAACTCCTCGTCATGAGAAGAAAATACCTGATCAGAAAGTCGTGGAGAAACGCATGAAGATCGTTAAAATCGGAAAAGAAGAATTCGACAGGCTGTCTGCCTCAAGTCCGCAGGCGACCTTTTATCAGAGTTCCGGCTGGGCAAAACTCAAGTCCTTTACCGGCTGGAAGTCTCTTTTTCTGGCGGCCTATGATGAAGAGGAAACACTCCTGGCTACCGGTCTCTTCCTTCTCAAGAAGATGCCTGTCATCAAAGCCTATCTGGCCTATTCCCCAAGAGGCTTCCTCATCGACTATACCGATCTCTCCCTTCTGGAAGATTTCCATAAGGAGCTCATTTCTTTCTTAAAGAAGGAAGGCTGTTTCCAGCTCATCATCGATCCTTACTTCCCTTGTGTGGAAAGAGATATCGACGGAAAGGAAGTGGAAGGAGGTTTCGACCACCGTTCCACTGTCGAGAAACTGAAAGCCCTGGGCTATCACCATTTAGGCTACAACCTGCACTATGAAAACCTGCAGCCGCGCTGGCTCTTCCGTCTCGATATCCGGAAGCCTTACAGTGAACTCGAAAAGGCCTTCCGCTATGAGGCCAAGAGAAGAAGCCGTAAGAAGGACTTCCTGGCTATCACGACCAGAGAATTAAGCAAGCAAGAGATCCCGACATTCAAGAGACTGATGGGCTCTACCGCTGAAAGAAGAGGCTTTTTAGACCGCTCCTTATCCTACTATGAACAGATGTATGACGCCCTTCACGATCAGGGGATCCTGCGCTATATGGCTGCGGAGATCGACTGCGAAAAAGCCCGGAAGAACGTTCTCAAGGAGATCGATACCCTGGAAAAGCGCATCGAAAAACTAAGGCTCCACGAAGAAAAAAACGCCGGCCGGATCAAGGAAGAAGAAGTCACACTGAATTCCAATAAAAGGCTCCTGGAAGGCATCGACGCCTGTCAGAAACAGCACGGCGAAAAAGCCGTCCTGAGTGTCGTCTGTCTTTTATCCAGAGGGAAAGAGGCGATCATGCTGCTGGCAGGAAACGATGAAGACTACCTTCAGCACTTCAACACCTCCAACATCATCGTCACCGACCTCATCAAGCTGGCTCAGTCGGAAGGCTATGACTACTACAACTTCTACGGCATCTCCGGGGACTTCGATCCGAAGAATCCGGACTACGGCCTCTATTCCTATAAGAGACAGTACGGCGGCGAGGTCGTGGAACTGATCGGTCAGTTCGAATACACGATCAATGCCCCTGTCAAACACCTCTACGATCTTCTCTTAAAGATCTACCGTCTCACCAAGAGATAAAGAAAATGCCCAGAGGGCATTTTTTAATCATCCGGATATTCGTCATCCAGGAATTCGCAGTGTATCGCTCCGGAGACTGTTGAGACATTGAGTTCTCTGTCTCCGCTTCCTTCATAGCTTTCGGAATGGCGGATCCGGGAGATATCGATGTCATAGTCCTGCCGGCTGCCGGCCAGTTTCAGAGAGATGTTGCCGTTGATGCTGGAGACTTCGATCTCTTTCGCATCGAGACCTGCCGCATTGATATTGCCGGAGACAGAAGAAGTTTCAAACTCTTCGGAACAGATACTCTTCAAGAAGATATCTCCGGAGACACAGGAGACCTCCAGTTCTCTGACATCCACATACTCCATCTGTATGGAACCGGACACCGTACCGATGTCCCCTTCTTCCGCCCGTACTTCTTTGATGACGATATTTCCGGAAGTGCTGCTGCACTCCAGATTCTCCAGTTCTCTTCTCGGCACATGGATCCGCA
>JAFOMB010000208.1 GCA_017419065.1 Erysipelotrichaceae bacterium
CCTGTCTATCCGGAAGCCAGAACAGCCTGGAACGACGTAGACAACTTCATCCTCAATTCCGTCTTCATGGCAGACGGAGAGGAAGCTGTTCCGTTCCCGCCGTTTGCGAGCTACGGTCTTTCCATCGACGCGGACCGTTTCGTGATGGACGATGCTGCCTATATCCGCGACAATCACGCCAGTGAAGACGATGTCGTTTCCTATGCGGAACTGCTGAAGGATAAGGGCTATACGGAAGTCGAGGAAGAAGGGGAAGACGGCAGTATGCACACGTATTACCGCAAGCTTCTCAGAGAAGCCTACAAGTGCTATTCCTCTATCGAAGTCGCCTATAAGGACGGTCTCGATATCACGGCCAAGAAGTGGTATGACAGTCCGAAATATAACGGTCTTGAAGAAGTCAATCCGGTACTCAAGAGCTTCGGCTATGAAGAACTGCCGGCTTCGGAGAACTTCGTGAATGTCAGGGGAAGAGATACGGCATTGGCCTTATCGGAATCCTGGCTCTACTTCTTCGACTATGCGACCAATACCTATGTCGATATCGACTTTGCGGATAAGGATTCCATGCAGGAATACCTGAATGCCTATATAGAGACTCTGAGTAATGCCGGTTTCCGTCCGCACTATGTCGGAGGCGACGAGGAAGAGATCGAATACTATGAATCGGAGAACGGCTTCGCGAACTTCCGCTACCAGTTCCTCGATGATGATACGGTCTCCCTCCTGTTCAGGCAGCAGAGATACATCCCGGCTGATGAAGTCTCGAAGAGGATCAGCGATGCCGGCTTCCCGGAGATCGCCTTCACAGAACCGATCAGTGCCAAGGATCTGACACTCTTTGAAAAGGCCCAGTACGGCAAGGATGATAAGCTCTTCATGACCGTCTCCAAGACCTTTGAGACATCGGAAGAAGCCGAGAACTTCCTCAATGCCTATGAGGAGAAGCTCAATGCGGCCGGCTTTGAAAGAGTCAATCCGTCCGAGACAGGTTCTCTCAAGAGCGTCGTCCTCTTACATGAAGACGGAAACATGCTGGTAGGTGTCGACTTCTTCGAACAGAGCAGCGGCACCATGGTCAACATGGACTTCGAAGCGAAGTAATATAACGCAGGATACAAAAAGGATCTCTGGAAGGAGATCCTTTATTATGTCTTGTATGATTCAGATAAAGAAGCGGCTGACCTCATCGATCAAAGACAGGGCCCCGATCACCATGACCAGATAGCAGTAGAGTCCGGCATAAGGCAGTCTCAGTGCGAAGGGCAGCAGGAACATCAGGATACTGACGGCCTTGTTGTAAAGGGAATGGGTGGACAGGAAGCGGCGCTTCCAGAGGAAGAAGAAGATGTATAAGAGGAGCCGGAAGAGGATGAGACCCATGATGGTATACAGTCCCAGCTTCGGAAGAGCTTCTTCCAGCAGAGGCCACACCTTTATCAGCATGATCCCGTATAAGGTCAGATCGGATACGGAATCGAGTTTCTTTCCGAATTCACTTTCCGTATGGAACTTCCTGGCTGCCCAGCCGTCTAAGGCATCAGTGAGACCGCAGAAGGCATACAGGATCAGGAATCCCAGGGAGCATGCCGGGATGAATATGAGGACCAGGGCTCCGATGAGACGGAGGGAAGTAAAGACATTTGCCAGATTCTTCTTCACTTGTACCTCCTTTTCACTCTAATCACTATTCTAACAGAGAAAGACGGAATATCGCTCCGGTTGTTATCTATAATAAACTTGATGAGATACGAACACACAGACAGAAAGGGCTTCTGGATCGGTTTCCTCGACTTCTTTACAGCCGGGATCTTTCTGCTGATCTGGATGAAGAAGGGTCTTCAGGAAGAATTCGAAGAGGTCCTGGGAAAGAAACTGCAGCCTTACTGGAAGGCCTATTTATTGGGGATACCGGACTTCTTCATCTACACATTGGTATGGATGGCACGGGTCTCGGAGGATCTCAGAGAAAAGGCACTGGAACTCGGCATCGAAGGAAAGCTCACCTCCTTTAAACACATGTTTCTCTGGAATACCGTCGGTCTGCCTCTGGCCGGACCGGCTGTAGCCACCTGGCGCTTCTTTGACACCCTGAACAAAGTCGAAAGAGAACTAAACCGCAGAGAAGAAGAGAAGAAGGGTTCCTCTGTATAATAAAGACAGGTGATGTATATGAAAAAGAAAAAGAGATCGATCTTACCTGCGGCGATACTGATCGGGGTGCTGCTGACAGCTGCCCTGCTGTTTTTCCTCTTCTTTCCGAGGATCTCCTTTACGGAAAAACATCCGACACTGGAGAGGATGAATGAATATCCGGCGGAAAGCTTCATCGCCAAAGCCAACGGTACCGTGAGCTTTGAAGAAGACTTCCTTCCGACAGAAGAAGTGGGTGAAAAGAAGTTCATCTACAGTGTCAAGAAGGGTCCCTTCACAAGGAAGATCGGCTTCAGCTATGAAGTAAAGGATACCGTCGGTCCGGCGGCCTCCTTTCATAAGGATCCTTATGAGATCGATCCGGGAGATGAACTGACAGAAGCGGAACTGAGAGAAAACGTCCTCCTCGATGAAGAGGGAAGCTATATTCTGGAGAGTGCTGTGGATACGGAATTCTCCGGGATCTATCCTGTCAGGGTGAAGGCAGAAGACATCTACGGGAATACATCAGAGAGCACCTTTCAGGTACTCGTCCGGGATACGGAGGAACCTTTCGTCTTCCGTACCGGCAACGGCGCCAGGATCCTCCTGGGAAGCGACTTTGACATCAACTCCATCATCAGCTACGGCGATAACGCGGATGCCTTCCCGGAATTGAAGGTAGAAGGGGAAGTGGATACCTCTGAAACCGGTGTCTATCCGCTCCATGCCACCCTGACTGATTCCTCCGGTAATGTCATGGAATGGGATCTGAACATCTCCGTCGTCGAAGAGATCCCGAAGAACGAACCAAGTGACTACAGCTATCCGTTTGAAGAATTCCTGGAAGACTATGCCGGAGAAGGCAGGAAATACGGCATCGATGTCTCGGAGTGGCAGGGCGATATCGACTATGAAGCGGTAAGGGATGCCGGATGCGATTTCGTCATCATGAGACTGGGATGGTCCTTTGAAGGGGACCTCCACGTCGATAAGAAGTTCCATCAGAATCTGGAAAGAGCCAAAGAAGCCGGTCTTCCGGTGGGCATCTATCTTTTCGTCTACGACTATACCGAGGAAGATCTCATTCTCTCCATGGAGAAGATGTTCAAAGAATTAAACGGCGTCAAACTCGATTTCCCGCTCATCTTCGACTGGGAGAACTTCGGCAATTACCAGGACTATCAGATCTCTTTCCAGGGTCTCAATCACCTCTATGACGTCTTTGAAGAGGAAGCGGAAAAACAGGGCTATGAGGCCATGTTGTATGGAAGCGGCTTCTATCTCAAGAACATCTGGAACCACACCGATACAAGACCTGTCTGGCTGGCTCAGTACAGTTCCTGGCCGAACTACGCAGGGCCTTATGAGATCTGGCAGCTCTCCGATGAGGGAAGCATCGACGGCATCGACGGTCCTGTCGATCTGAACATTCTTTTTACAGATTAAACAAAGAGAAAAACGATCGTTTTCCTTCTTTCCAACGGAAAGGGAAGAGATTACAATAAGGTTGAAAATAAAAGGGGGTGGAAACATGGAAGTACCTGATCACTTGCGATGCATGGCTTTACGACGGACTCCATGGATCGCCCGGAGTCTGTCTTCTATCGATTAACAGGAGGACAGAATAATGTTAGAAAAAATCATGGAACTGATCAGTCTCAAGGATTTCAAGAGACTGAAGGAGCTTTTAGAAGACGCCAATCACGCCGATATTTCTGAATGCCTGGATGAACTTCAGGATGAAGATCTGGCGATCATATTCCGTCTGCTTCCGAAGGATGAGGCAGCGGATATCTTTGCGTATATGGAACCGGATACCCAGGAGAAACTGGTAAGCCTGCTGTCCGATAAGGAAATCGGAGAAGTCATCTCGGAACTCTTCGTCGATGACGCGGCAGATCTCATCTCGGAGATGCCGGCCAATCTCGTCACCAGGATCCTGAAGAATGCCGATCCGCAGAAGAGGAAGGAGATCAACGAGATCCTGAAGTATCCGGAGGATTCTGCCGGATCCATCATGACGACAGAGTATGTCGATCTCCGGGACAGTTTAACGGTCAAAGAGGCCTTTGACCGCATCCGTGCCATCGGTCTCGATAAGGAGACCGTCTATATCTGCTATGTCCTGGACAATTCTAGACACCTGATCGGTGTCACGACCGTCAAGGATCTGCTGATGCATGACTATGACACGAAGATCCGGGACATCATGGAAGAGAATGTCGTGACCATCAATACGACAGACGACCAGGAAGAAGTCGCCAAGATGTTCGATAAGTACGACTATCTGGCTATGCCGGTCGTAGACGGCGAGAACCGGATGGTCGGTATCGTCACCGTCGACGACGCCATCGATGTCATGAGCGAAGAGAATGAGGAAGACTTCGAGAAGATGGCCGGTATGGCGCCTTCCGATGAATCCTATATGAAGACATCGATCTTCACGTTATACAAAAACCGTATCGTCTGGCTGCTGTTTCTGATGCTGTCGGCGACCTTTACCGGTATCATCATCACCCGCTATGAAGAAGCCTTTGCGCATGTGGCGATACTGGTCTCCTTTATCCCGATGATCATGGATGCCGGAGGCAACTGCGGTTCCCAGTCATCGACAATGGTCATCCGAGGTCTGGCGACCGATGATATCGAACTCAAGGATGCCTTCAAAGTGTGGGCGAAAGAGGCCGTTGTCGCTGTCATGTGCGGTGCTACTCTGGCTGTTGTCAACGGTGTCCGCATCATGATCATGTATCCGGACAGACCGGACAAGCTCCTGCTGGCAGCTGTCATCGGCCTGACGCTGATCATTACGGCCCTGCTGGCCAAGTCCATGGGCGCCTTACTGCCGATGCTGGCAAAGATCCTCAAGATGGATCCGGCGACCATGGCTTCTCCTTTGATCACAACTGTCGTTGATACCTGCTCGATCTTCATCTACTTCAACATCGCTGTCCTTCTGATGCATATCGCTGTATAATGGGACAGTATGATAGAACTGCTTAAGAAATACCGGGAACAGATATCCTACCTCTTCTTCGGAGGCTGTACCTTCCTCGTTTCCATGGTCACCTTCTACCTCTTCTCCAAAGTCATGGGGATGAGCGAGACAGTGGCCAATATCCCGTCCAATGTCATCGCGATCCTGTTCGCCTACATCACCAATAAGCTCTTTGTCTTTCAGAAGAAGAATGACGACAAACAGGGCTTATTGAAGGAATTCATCTCCTTCTTAGGCGGCAGAGCCGTGACTTTCTTACTGGAGGAACTCATCATCTTCGTCGGTGTCGATCTTCTTCACATCGACGGAATGATCGTGAAGCTCATCGCCCAGGTCGTCGTGATCCTCGGGAACTACTTCATCTCCAAATTCTTTGTATTCAAAAAGAGCGAGTGATCGCTCTTTAATTTAAATTATCTTCGTAAACGGTGGAATCCATCAGGATCAGCGGGGCGAAGGAATCTTTCACCTTCTTCCAGAGCTTCTCCAGATGACGGTATACAGTCGTAAGTCCGATCGGGATATCCTCCTTTTTGAGATGGGAAAAGATCCCGGCAGCTGTCGTATGGGAACCCTGATGAGACAGGAAGTAATCTCTGATCGTTTCCTTCTGCTTTGTGCGGTAGTTTGTCTTGTTCGATATTTGGAAATAGTTTTCGATTTTTACAGATAATCCGTATATCTGTCAAGAAAGGTACATTTCGCTTTATCCAGAAGAATTCATCGGAAATTCACATAGTGGAAAAAAGAAATCATATATAATAAAAAGTGAAGGAACATCAAGGAGGTATAAATATGACTGAAAAAGATGTAATGGAGACGGTTGAAAACGTCGAAACAGTTCTCGAAACAAAAGCAGAAGAAGTCAAGGAAGCTGTCGAAGATAAAGCCGAAGAAGTGAAAGACGAAGTCTGCGAAACAGAAGCAGCTGTCGAAGAGATGAAGGAAGCTGTAGAAGAAAAAGTTGAAGAAGTGAAGACGGCAGTCGCAGAAGACACGATCACGATCAATGACAAGACAGCGGAACTCAAGGAAAAGGCTGCTGAAACACTGGAAGCTGCCAAGGTCAAAGCCGGTGAACTCCTGGATACGACCAAGACAAAGGCTGAAGAACTCGGTGAGAAGTTCAAGGAATCCAATGTCGGAAAGGGCCTCTTAGGCGAAGACGGCAAGCTCGGAAAAGACGATCTGCAGAGACTCGGCGAAGAAGCAAAGAAGACGGCTTCTGAACTCAATGACAAGTTCAAGGATTCTTCTGTCGGCAAGACTCTCTTAGGAGAAGACGGAAGATTCGACAAGGACGATGCAGAAAGACTCTTAAAGCCTGTCAAGGAAGCCGGAGCCAGCGTCCTCAAGACTCTGAAGGATACCTTCGGTAAAGAGAACTAAACAAAAGAACGGGTAACCGTTCTTTTCTTACTGTATAATGATGATAAAGATACAGGAGGAAACAACCATGAAATACGTATGCGAAGTATGCGGCTATGTCTATGACCCGGCAGAGAACGACGGCGTTGCCTTCGAAGACCTTCCGGAAGACTGGGTCTGCCCGATCTGCGGTGTTGGGAAGGATCAGTTCCATCCTGAGTAAAGCAAAACTCCCGGAAGGGAGTTTTCATTATCGTCAGTATAGGATATAGACTGTTTTACATGTACATGTAGAACGTGTATAATGATATCGGGAATCAGACTTGATCAGGACGTTCAAAGACAAAGAGATACAGAAGGTCTATCATCAGGTGTTCTCCCGTAAACTGCCTCCATCCATCCAAAGAGCCGCTTTGCGCAAGATGATGATCATGGATCATGTCGAAAACCTCTCCCAGTTAAACAATCCTCCGGGAAATCATCTGGAAGCGCTGCACGGTGACAGGGAAGGTTCCTGGAGCATACGGATCAATGATCAGTTCCGTATATGCTTCCGCTATGAAGAGCAGGATTTCTACGATGTGGAGATCACAGATTACCATTGAAAGGAGAATGACAATGGCGAGAAATATCAAAACACCTGCTATCAGTGAGATCCTATACGAGGAATTCATGAAACCGAAGGGGATCTCCGCCTACCGTCTGGCATCCGATACCGGTGTCCCGGTCTCCAGGATACAGGATATCCTGCATGGCAGAAGAAAGGTCAGTGTCGATACCTCGATCCGCCTGGGCATCTATTTCGGCATGCCGGAAAAGTTCTTTCTCGATCTCCAGAACGATATCGATATACGGGATGAAAAGGAGAGACATTCTCCCGAATATGCCCTTATCTCTCCCTTAGCGTAAAAGAAACTCCCGGAAGGGAGTTTTCATATCAGTTCATAATGCTTTAATGCTTTATACAGGCCGTCCTGATCGATGCCGTCCGTGACATGGTCAGCGGCTTTTTTGATGATGTCATCGGCATTTCCCATGGCTACGGCGATCCCGGCTGTCTTCAGCATCTCCAGATCGTTTTCCCCATCGCCTATGGCCATGCATTCATGAGGAGAGATGCCGTATCTCTCGCAGTATCTCAGGATGCCGCCGGCCTTGGAACCGCCTTTACTGACGACGTCGACCGCTCCGTCATGCCAGCGGGTGACACAGAGGTCTCCGAGATCCAGGGAGGACATCTCTTCTTCAGACATATAGAAGACTGTCAGCAGGATGTCTTCTCCGTCATAGCCGTGGACAGGAGGAACGGGGGTGGAGATGGCTGCCTGGACTTCTTCGATGATCGGGCAGACTTCATTGATATAGATCCCGGTTTCGGTAGAGAAGGCCATCGGATACTTCTTCTCTTCAAACCAGGAGATCAGCCTATCCTTCATATCTCCTTCGATGGATACCTTGTGGTAGGGGATCCTCTTTTCATCGAGACACAGCTGGCCGTTGAGGATGATATAGCCGTCAAAAGGGAATTCTGTGACCTTGAGCTTGTCGAGTTCGCTCATGTCTCTTCCGGTGTTCAGGATGATGCGGATGCCTTTCTCCTGAACAGAGGAAAGAGCCTTCCAGGCGGAAGAGGGGATCCGGTGTTCCTGATGGGAAAAGAGTGTTCCATCGTTGTCTAGGAAGATGGCCTTTATCATACCGTTATCATATCAAAAGAAAAAGCGGTATCTCTACCACTTTTCGAAATGGACCCTGTCTTCTTCGTAATCCGGTTTGAGGACACCCTCTTCTGCCGGATAGCCGAAGGCGATGATGGAATGGGGGATCTTGTCTTCAGGAAGCTGAAAGAGCTCCCTCTGTCTTTCTACCCGGTCCATCTGCGGATAGGTGCCGAGCCATACACTGCCGATCCCGAGGGCATTGGCTGCCAGGATCATGTTCTGACCGGCAATGGAGCCGTCGATGATCCAGTAGTCCTTTGCGACTTCCACAGACCTCTCCAGGTCTCCCAGGATCAGGATACCCAGAGTAGCGCCCTTGAGCGGGGCGGCATAGATGCCGTTGGCGTCCGCCATCTTTATAAGTGTCTCTTTGTCTTCTACGACGATAAAGGACCAGTCACGGGTATTGGCACAGGAAGGTCCGGCCATTCCGGCACGGAGAATGGTATGGAGATCATCCTTTGAGATCTTTTGATCAGTGTATTTCCGGATACTTCTCCTATTGAAAACGTTTACAAGGCTGTCCATAAGCACCTCCTACCCCTAAATTCGCAAAAAAATCCAAAAAAATCAAGAAAATCAGTCAAAAATGAACAGAGTAGTATTTCTATGGAAATATGTAAGAAGATGTCAGTTTCGGAGCTGAAACCGGGTCTCCTATATATAATATAAAAATTACAGAAAGAAATTTGCGAATTCTATTGCATTCTTCCAATCGGCGTTATATCATATAGGAGCGCTCGCAAAGATCTGGGAGATTGCTGGCACACTGAAACCTGTGTGACTGTGTGATAACCAGGGAACTCACAAGGAGCGAGTTATCCGAAAGGATTAATGGAATACAGGAGGAAAATTTCATGGCAAAGAACAACGTAAGAATCAAACTGAAAGCTTACGAACACCGTTCCCTCGATGTAGCTACTGAGAAGATCGTCAAGGCTGCTGAGGACGGCGGTGTCAAGAAGGTCATCGGACCTATCCCGCTTCCTACTGAAAAGCAGGTCGTAACAGTCTTAAGAGCTGTCCACAAGTACAAAGATTCCCGTGAACAGTTCGAAATCAGAACGCACAAGCGTCTGATCGAAATCATTGGGCCGAGTGCCAAGACGATCGATGCCCTTAGCCGTCTTGAACTCCCTAGTGGCGTAGATATTGAAATCAAATTGTAAAGTAGAAAGGTGACATCATGAAAGGAATTCTTGGAAGAAAGCTTGGCATGACACAAGTCTTCACCGAAGAAGGTCAGCTCATCCCTGTTACTGTCATCGAAGTAGAACCGAACGTCGTTCTGCAGAAGAAGACAGTGGAAACAGACGGCTATGAAGCTTACCAGCTCGGCGTAGAAGAAAAGAAGGAAGCACGTGCTACCAAGCCTGAACTCGGCCACGTAAAGAAGGCCGGCACAAGTCCGAAGAAGTTCGTCAAGGAAGTCAAGATGGACGAAGTTGACGCTGAGATCGGACAGGAAGTAAAAGTTGATATCTTTTCCGCTGGTGACATCGTTGATGTTACCGGCATCTCAAAAGGTAAGGGTTACACCGGAACCATCAAGCGCTACAATGCGCATATGCTGATGGAGACCCACGGTGTCGGCCCTGTCCACAGACATGTCGGTTCCATGGCGACGACCGGTAGAAACAACGGCCGTATCGAAAAGAACACACCGATGCCGGGACATGACGGCAGCCTGAAGACGACCAACAGAAATCTGGAAGTCATCAAGGTCGATGCTGAAAAGAACTATATGTTAGTTAAGGGCAATGTACCGGGACCGAAGAGAGGCTTCGTTGTTGTCAAGACGACGACAAAGAAAGTCAAACACGTAGAACCGAAGGTTCTCTTAGAGAAGAAGGAGGCGTAAATCATGGCTAAGTGTGATGTATTTGATTTAACAGCCAAGAAGGTCGGCGAAGTTGAACTCGCTGACAGCGTCTTCGCCATCGAAGTCAACCGTCAGGCCATCTTCGATGCACTGCTCCGTCAGCAGTCCTCCTGGAGACAGGGAACGCATGACGTGAAGTCCAGAGCCGAAGTATCCGGCGGCGGCAAGAAGCCGTTCCGTCAGAAGGGTACCGGCAGAGCCAGACAGGGTAGCACCCGTGCTGTCCAGTACAGACACGGCGGCGTCGCTTTCGGACCTACTCCGAGAAGCCATACCTTCAAGCTCAACCGCAAGGTCAGAAGACTGGCACTGCGTTCGGGCTTAACACTGAAAGCTCAGAACAATGCCATCGTCGTTCTTGATTCCATCGCGATGCCGCAGATCAAGACGAAGGAAATGGTCAAAGTCCTGGATGCCTTCAAGCTCGACAGAAAAGTCCTGTTCGTCGTCGATCTCGAAGAAGACTTCGACAACGCCTACCTCAGCATGTCCAACCTGCAGAACTGCCTGATGGTCACTGTGGAAGGCTTAAGCATCTACGACCTGCAGAATGCCAACACGCTGGTGCTCACGAAGACAGCAGCTGAAAAATTAGGGGAGGTACTTGGGAATGAGTAACGCCAGAGACATCATCGTCCGTCCTCTTGTCACGGAAAAGACGATCAAGGCTGAAGAAAATCAGAACACCGTCGTCTTCGAAGTTGCGAAGAACACCAACAAGATCGCTGTCAGACAGGCAGTCGAAGAGATCTTCAATGTGAAGGTCGAAAGTGTCAATATCGTTCATGTCAAGCCTAGAGAAAAGAGAATGGGCAGATATGTCGGTATGACCAAGGCCGTTAAAAAGGCCTATGTCAAGCTCAAAGATGGTTATTCCATCAACGTCCTGGCGGACAAGTAAGCTTGAAACCTATCGGAAGAAATATGCTATTTCCGGATAATTTGCATAAGGAGGATTAATTAAAATGGCTATTAAATCTTATAAGCCGACAACTCCTGGAAGACGCGGCATGACCGGTCTCACCTTTGAAGAGATCACCAAGACGACTCCTGAAAAGAGCCTGACGGTGACCATCAAGAAGACGGGCGGCCGAAACAACACAGGAAGAATTACTACAAGACATCACGGCGGCGGTCATAAGCAGTTATACCGTATCGTCGACTTCAAGAGAAACAAAGATGACATCCCGGCAAAAGTCGTCGCGATCGAATACGATCCGAACAGAAATGCCAATATCGCTCTGCTGCAGTATGCAGACGGCGAAAAGAGATACATCCTGGCTCCGAAGGGCCTGAATGTAGGGATGAGCGTCGTATCCGGTGCCAAGACCGATATCAAAGTCGGCAACGCGCTGGAAATGAGAAACATGCCGGAAGGTACTATCGTCCACAACCTCGAACTCAAGCCGGGCAAGGGCGGCCAGCTCTGCAGAGCTGCCGGTGTCAGTGCTCAGATCCTGGGTATCGAAGAAAAGTATGTCACAGTCAGACTGGCATCCGGTGAGATGAGAAAGATCCTCGGCAACTGCCGTGCGACCGTCGGTGTCGTAGGCAACGAAGACTACAACCTGGTCAACTTAGGTAAGGCCGGAAGAACCAGATGGATGGGTGTCAGACCTACCGTCAGAGGTTCCGTCATGAACCCTGTCGATCACCCTCATGGTGGTGGTGAAGGCAGATCTCCGATCGGCCGTAAGTCTCCGATGACGCCTTGGGGCAAGAAAGCTATGGGTGTCAAGACACGTAAGAACAAACAGGCTTCTACTGATCTGATCATCAGAAGAAGAAATGGTAAGTAGAAAGGGGAAGAAAAGAAATGAGTCGTAGTTTAAAGAAGGGTCCGTTCTGTGACGAACATCTGATGAAGAAGGTTCTGGCACTCAATGCGGCCAACAAAAAAGAAGTCATCAAAACATGGTCTCGCCGTTCGACGATCTTCCCTGATTTCGTAGAACATACCTTCGCTGTTCATAACGGCAAGGAACATGTCCCGGTCTATGTCACAGAAGACATGGTCGGCCACAAGTTAGGTGAATTCGTCCCGACGAGAAAGTTCGGCGGACACGGAAGCGACAAGAAGGCGTAAGGAGGGAAATATGGAAGTTAAAGCAACTGCAAAAACCGTACGGATCTCCGCACGTAAAGTCAGACTGGTCCTCGACCTCGTCCGCGGAAGAGACTGCAAGGAAGCCCTGGGCATCCTGGAACTCACTCCGAACCATGCGGCTGAAGCGATCCGTAAGGTCGTCAAATCCGCTATGGCCAATGCCACTCATAACAACCAGATGAACGAAGACAAACTGTATATCAAGGAATGCTACGCCAACGAAGGCATCACCATCAAGAGATGGATGCCGCGTGCCAAGGGCAGCGCATCCCCGATCATGAAGAGAACGAGCCACATCACTGTCGTGGTCGATGAGAAGTAGGAGGAGAAACTATGGGTCAGAAAGTCAGTCCAATCGGTCTTAGAGTCGGCGTCATCCGTGATTGGGAATCACGCTGGTATGCTGACAAAGAGTACGGTGATTACTTATTAGAAGACGTCCGTATCCGTGATCTCATCTTCAAGGAATGCAAGGATTGCTTAGTCTCCAGAGTGGAGATCGAAAGAAGCAAGAACCGCGTCAATCTCATCATCCGTACAGCTCGTCCTGGTATGTTCATCGGTGCTGAAGGCGCCAAGATCGCTGATCTGAAGAAGAAGCTGGTCAAGGAAACCGGAGGCAAGGAAATCAACGTCAATATCGTCGAAGTCGGAAATCCTGATCTCGATGCCAGACTGGTCGCCCTCAAGATCGTCAAGATGCTGGAGGAAAGACAGTCCTTCCGTACTGCTCAGAAGAAAGCTATCCAGCAGACGATGAGAAGCGGAGCCAAGGGTATCAAGACAGCTGTTTCCGGAAGACTCGGCGGTGCTGATATCGCAAGAAGCGAAGGCTATTCCGAAGGTGTCGTTCCTCTTCATACACTGAGAAGCGATATCGACTATGCCTGGGAAGAAGCTATGACGACTTACGGCAAGCTGGGCGTCAAGGTCTGGATCTGCCGTGGAGAAGTCCTGCCGGGCGAAATGGTCAAGGAACCGGAAAAGCCGAAGGGCGGATTCGAACGCCGCGGCAATAACCGCAGAAGAGACTTCAACAGAAGACCGAGAAATGAAGAAGCCAGAGCAGAAGCTCCGGTGGAAGCAGCGGCTCCTGTAGAAGAGAAGAAGGAGGATGCTGAATAATTATGTTGATGCCTAATAGAACAAAATATCGTCGTCCTCATCGTTTAAGCTATGAAGGAAAGTCCAAGGCCGGCAAGGAAGTCGTATTCGGTGAATACGGATTAGTCGCCATGACCGGTGCCTATGTTTCCAACAATCAGATCGAAGCAGCCCGTGTTGCGATGACGAGATATATGAACAGAGGCGGCCAGGTCTGGATCAAGATCTTCCCGCAGCTGGCTATTACAAAGAAGCCTCTGGAAGTCCGTATGGGTTCCGGTAAAGGTGCTCCTGAAGGATGGGTCGCCGTCGTTCAGAAGGGCCGTGTGATGTTTGAGATCGGCGGCGTCACCGAAGATGTTGCGCGTGAAGCCTTCCGTCTGGCAGCTCACAAGTTACCGGTGAAATGCAAATTTATCAAGAAAGGTGAAAAGGTAGCACTATGAACATCAAAGAAATCAAAGAAATGTCAAGTGAAGATCTGAAGAAGACATTGGATGAATTCAAGGTAGAGCTATTCGATTTACGTTTCCAGAGAGCGACAGGTTCTATCGAAAATCCGATGAGGATCAGAGAACTGAGAAAGTCCATTGCCAGGATCCTGACGGTCCTGCATGAAAGAGAAGGGTAAAGGAGGGAATATCGATGGAAAACAGAAATAACAGACGTGTCTTACGCGGAAAAGTCGTTTCCGATAAGATGGAAAAGACCATCGTCGTCGAAGTCGCTGAGACGAAAAGACACCCACTTTACGGAAAAGCAGTCAAGTTCTCCACAAAAGTGAAAGCTCACGACGAGAACAATGAAGCCGGTATCGGTGATATCGTTGAGGTCATGGAGACAAGACCTCTCAGCAAGGACAAGCACTTCCGTCTGATCAGAGTCGTTGAAAAGGCAGTTATTCTTTAGGAGGTTCGTATGGTTTGTAATGAGACAAGATTAAAAGTTGCAGATAACACGGGCGCTAAAGAACTGCTCGTCATCCGCTGCTTAGGCGGATCCAGAAGAAAGACGGCTAATATCGGTGATATCGTCGTCTGCAGCGTCAAGGAAGCTACTCCTGGCGGAACTGCAAAGAAGGGTCAGGTCGTCAAGGCCGTCATCGTCAGAACGAAGTACGGCATCAGCAGACCGAACGGATCCTATATCAAGTTCGACGACAACGCAGCTGTCATCATCAAGGATGACAAGACACCGGTCGGAACCCGTATCTTCGGGCCGGTCGCAAGAGAACTCCGTGATAAAGACTTCATGAAGATCGTGTCTTTAGCACCGGAAGTACTGTAGGAGGAAATGACATGAAGATCAAAAAAGGTGATAAAGTAATCGTCATTGCAGGAAAAGACAAAGGTACTGTCGGCGAAGTCATGGCTGTTTCTCCGAGACTGGGCAAGGTCGTCGTAGAAGGCGTCAACATCGTCAAGCACGCTGAAAAGCCGAACAATGTGAATCCGGACGGCGGCATCGTCAACAAGGAGATGCCGATCGACGCTTCCAATGTCATGCTGTATGACAACAAGGCAAAGAAGGGTTCCCGTGTAGGCTTCAAGGAAGAAAAAGGCAAGAAAGTCAGATACTACAAGAAGTCTCAGCAGGCAGTAAAGGAGGCTAAGAAGTAATGAGTCGTTTAAGAGATAAATACGTAAACGAAGTCAAGGACAACATGATGAAGAAGTACAACTACTCCTCCGTCATGGAAGTTCCGAAGATCGAGAAGATCGTCATCAACCTCGGTGTCGGTGATGCCGTTGCAGAACCGAAGAACCTGGAAGAAGCGGTCGCTGAACTGACTCAGTTAGCCGGCCAGAAGCCTGTCATCACAAAGGCCAAGAAGTCCATCGCGAACTTCAAGCTGAGAGAAGGCATGCAGATCGGCTGCAAGGTCACCCTCAGAGGCGAAAAGATGTACTACTTCTTAGATAAGCTGGTATCCGTTGCCTTACCGCGAGTCAGAGACTTCCGCGGTGTCAGCAACACCGCCTTCGACGGCAGAGGAAACTACACTCTGGGCGTCAAGGAACAGATCATCTTCCCGGAGATCCAGTATGACAAGGTCAGCAAGGTCCGGGGTATGGATATCGTTATCGTCACATCAGCCAAGACAAATGAAGAAGCCAGAGAGCTCTTAGCTCAGATGGGCATGCCGTTTGCGAAGTAGGAGGAGAGAACATGGCAAAGACATCAATGAAAATCAAAGCACATCGTCCTGCAAAGTTCTCTACCCGGGCTTACACGAGATGTGAAAGATGCGGAAGACCGCACTCTGTATTAAGAAAATACAAATTATGCCGTATCTGCTTCCGTGAGCTGGCTTACAAGGGCCAGATCCCGGGTGTCAAGAAGGCTAGCTGGTAAAGGAGGGCAAGGAAAATGATGAACATGACAGATCCAATTGCGGATATGCTGACGAGAATCAGAAACGGACTTGCTGCCGGCCATGAAGAAGTCACTGTTCCGGCCAGCAAGATGAAACTGGAAATTGCCCGCATCCTGAAAGAAGAAGGCTACATCGACACATTTACCGTTGCCGGTGAAACAGCTAAGGAAAAGACGATCACGATCGAACTGAAGTACGGACCGGATAAGCAGAAGGTCATCAGCGGTTTGAAGAGAATCTCCAAGCCGGGCCTCAAGGTCTATGCGAAGTCCGATGCTGTACCGAGAGTCCTCAACGGCTTAGGTATCGCGATCATCTCTACATCAAAAGGTTTAATGACAGACCGTGATGCGCGCAAGGCTCATCTGGGTGGCGAAGTCGTTGCCTATGTATGGTAATTAAATAAGGAGAAATATTTAAAATGTCACGTATCGGGAATAAAACGATTACCGTTCCTGCCGGTGTGGAAGTCTCCATCTCGGAAGCGAACGAGGTGACGGTAAAGGGTCCTAAAGGAACTTTGTCACGCACATTCAGCCCGCTCATCGAAGTCAAGCAGGAAGGTCTTGAGATCAACTGCAAGAGAGCGAACGAAGAAAAACACACAAAACAGCTTCATGGTACGACCAGAGCGCTGATCCACAACATGATCGTCGGTGTCACGGAAGGCTATTCCAAGACCCTGGAGATCGAAGGTATCGGTTACCGTGCCGCATTATCCGGCAAGACGCTCACACTCAACCTCGGCTACTCTCATCAGATCGTCTATACGGCTGAAGAGGGTATCGATCTCACTGTTCCGAATGCCAATACGATCGTCGTATCCGGCATCGACAAGCAGAGAGTCGGCGAAGTTGCCTCCGTTATCAGAAGCTATCGTAAACCGGAACCTTATAAGGGTAAAGGTATCCATTATAAGGGCGAACACATCCGTCGTAAAGAAGGTAAGACGGCAGGGAAATAGTGGGAAAGGAGTAGAAAAATGTTCAAACAGGTATCTAAAAACAAAGAACGTCAGAGAAGACATGCCCGTATCCGCAGAAAGATATCCGGCACAGCTGCTTGCCCACGTCTCAACGTCTTCCGTTCCAACGCTCATATCCATTGTCAGATCATCGATGATGAGAAGGGTACGACACTGGTATCCTGCTCTTCTGTTGAACTGAAACTCGAACATGGCGGTAATGTCGAAGCTGCCAAGACAGTCGGAACTGAATTAGCCAAGAGAGCTTTAGACAAGGGAATCGACACCGTTGTCTTCGACCGTGGCGGATATCTCTATCACGGAAGAATCAAAGCACTGGCTGAAGCCGCCAGAGAAGCTGGGTTGAATTTCTAAAGGAGCAGGCAAATGGAAAATACTAACAAACCAAATAACAGAAGACCGAGAAAGTTCAACAACCGCGAACAGAAGGAATTCGAAGAGCGCGTTGTTCAGATCAACCGTATTTCCAAGACAGTCAAAGGCGGACGCCGTATGCGTTTCTCCGCACTCGTCGTCGTCGGCGACAAGAAAGGACGTGTCGGTTTCGGTTTAGCCAAGGCCAATGAAGTTCCGGATGCGATCAGAAAAGCTCTGGAAGCAGCCAGAAAGAGCGTTCTGAGAGTACCGCTTGTCGACAACTACAGAACGATCCCGCATGGAATCACTGGTTCCTACGGTGCCGGTGAAGTCGTCCTTCGTCCGGCTGCTCCTGGTACCGGTATTATCGCCGGCGGTGCTGTCCGTGCCATCTTAGAGCTGGCAGGCGCTACCGATGTCGTTGCGAAATGTACCGGTTCCCGTACACCGATCAATATGGTCCGTGCTACGATGAACGGTCTGGAGAACCTGAAGACGGTCAACGGTGTTGCGAAGCTTCGCGGCAAGAAAGTTGAAGAGATTCGATAGGAGGCCGAGATGAACTTACATGAATTGAAATACAACGAAGGCGCTCGTAGAGGTACGAAGCGTCTGGGCAGAGGCCAGGGATCCGGCCAGGGCAAGACAGCCGGCAAGGGTCACAAGGGTCAGAATGCCAGATCGGGCGGCGGCGTCGCTATCGGATTCGAAGGCGGCCAGACACCGATCTACAAGCGTATCCCGAAGAGAGGTTTCACGAACTTCACGAGAAAGGAATACGCTGTCGTCAATCTTGAGACATTGAACAGATTTGAAGATGGTGCTGTTGTCACACCGGAACTCTTAAAGGAGACTGGTATTGTCAAGAAGATGCTTGACGGTGTCAAGGTCCTCGGCAATGGCAGCCTGGAAAAGAAACTGACCGTCAAGTGCCACAAGATTTCCCAGAGCGCTAAAGCAGCGATCGAGAAAGCAGGCGGAACCGTCGAGGTGATCTAGGATGCTTCAGGTGTTTGTTGATTTTATCAATAATAAAGACACTCGCAAAAGGATCCTGTTTACCCTTCTGATTCTGTTTATCTTCCGTCTCGGTGCAGCGATCCCTGCTCCGGGCATCGACACGAGACTCTTCTCCCTGGAAGGTCACAACATCTTAACGATGATGAACCTTCTGGGCGGTGGATCTCTCGAACAGATGTCGATCTTCTCTCTCGGTGTCGGACCGTACATCACGGCTTCCATCATCGTCGAACTGCTCAGTATGGACATCATCCCGGCTTTAGCCGAGATGGCCAAGAGCGGCAAGAAGGGAAGACAGCAGATGGACATGATCACCCGCTACCTCGGTGTAGCGATGGCTCTTGTCCAGGGATTCTTCATCATCAAGATGATCGCGGAACAGTCCGGCGGACTCTTCGTAGACGAGGCGACCAACATCACCTACTTCTATGTAGCCGTCATCTTTACAGCCGGTACGATGTTCCTGCTGTGGCTGGCTGACCAGATCACGACCAAGGGCGTCGGCAACGGCGTATCCATGATCATCTTCGCCGGCATCGTCGCAGACATGCCGAGCAACTTCCGTTATGTCTATAACGCATTCCTCGGAGAAACTCCGACGAATAACTTAGGCTGGGCAGGATTCCTGATCTACATCCTGATGTACATCGCGATCATCGTCCTCGTCGTCGTCATGCAGACGGCCGAGAGACGTATCCCGATCCAGCAGTCCTCCAGCCATCAGCTCAACAGGACGAAAGGTGACCTCAACCACCTGCCGTTAAAGATCAATTCGGCAAGCGTCATCCCGGTCATCTTCGCCGGTGCCCTCATCCAGGGTCCGCAGATCATCGCCTCCTGGGTCAATGCGGATGCTTATAACTTCTTAACCCGCATCTTTGACTTCAAGAGTCCTTGGTTCCTGCTGTTCTATGCTGTCCTGATCATCCTGTTCACGTTCTTCTATACCAATCTTCAGGTCGATCCTTCGAAGATGGCTGAGAACTTACAGAAACAGGGTCAGTATATCCCAGGTGTCAGACCGGGCAGTGAGACCAGAGAATACGTGTCCAAAGTACTGAACCGTATCACCTGTCTCGGTGCTCTGCTGCTGACCTTCATCGCTATCCTGCCTTACGTCGTCTCTGCCGCTACAGGCCTGTCCTCTTCTGCAGCAGTCGGCGGAACAGGTATCATCATCGTCGTCGGTGTCGCGATGGACACGATCAAGCAGCTCAAGGGCCAGCTGACAGCCAAATCCTATAAAAGCTTTGTGGGAAGGTAGGTAAGTTACATTGAATCTTCTGATTATTGGAGCTCCTGGTGCCGGGAAAGGCACCATGTCAGATCTGATCACCAAGCAGTATGATATCGTCCATGTGTCTACGGGAGACATGCTGAGAGAGGCTGTCCGCAATGAAACGGAAGTCGGTCTCAAAGCCCAGGACTACATGAACAAGGGCCTTCTGGTCCCGGACGAGATCATCCACGATATCATCGTCGAGAGACTCTCTCAGGATGATATGAAGAACGGTTTCCTCTTTGACGGGTATCCGCGTACGAAAGTACAGGCGGAAGACCTGGATTCCATACTGAAACAGCTTGGAAAGAAACTGGATGCCGTCATCAATCTGAATATTGAAGATGAAGTTCTGTTCAAGAGGATCACCGGCAGGCGTATCTGCAAGACCTGCGGGGAGATCTACAACATCTACAACAAAGCACCAAAAGTAGAAGATGTCTGCGACAAGTGCGGCGCACCGCTGACGCAGAGAAAAGATGATAACGCCGAATCTCTGAAAACGAGACTCGAAGCCTATCATCAGAGCACACAGCCTGTTATCGAATACTACGGAGCTTTCGGTATCGTCAAAGACGTCAATGCCGATCAGGCGATCGACAAGGTCTTTGAAGAAGTACAGGAAGTCATCGGGGGACTTGAATGATCAAGATCAAGTCGCCAAGAGAGATCGAACTTATGAACGAGGCCGGCACTATCGTCGCCCTCGTTCATAAGAAAATGAAAGAGATCATCCGTCCGGGCATCAGCACCTGGGAGATCGATAAGATCGCTGAGGAAGTGATGCGGGAAAACGGTGCGACCCCTTCGACGAAGGGCTACAACGGATTCCCGGCAGCGACCTGCACATCGGTGAACGATATGCTGGTACACGGTATCCCGTCCAAGAAGGTCATCCTGAAAGACGGGGATATCATCACAGTTGATGTCGTCTGCTGCTACAAGGGTTACCACGCTGACAGCGGCTGGTCCTATCCGGTAGGCAATGTGAAACAGGAAGTCCTGGATTTCATGAAAGTTACGGAAGAATCGCTGTATGAAGGTCTCAAGCAGGCAAAGGCCGGCAATCACGTCGGCGATATCGCCAATGCGATACAGACCTATGTCGAGGCCAGAGGCTATTCCCTGCCGATCGAATATACCGGACACGGTATCGGGACCAAGATCCATGAAGATCCGTATGTTCCGAATGTCGGCAAGCCTCATACGCTGGAACTCCTGCGCAAAGGCATGACGATCGCGGTCGAGCCGATGACCTTCATGGGCAGACCGCACTGCTACACACTTCAGGACGGCTGGGGCGTCAAATCGAGAGATCATTCTCTGGCAGCCCATTATGAACACACCGTAGTCATCGAGGAAGATGGCTGCCGGATACTGACGAAGGAGGGGTAATCTATTTGGCAAAACAAGATGTCATTGAAATCGAAGGGCTGGTAGTGGATACACTGCCGAATGCCCAGTTCAAGGTGAAACTGCAGAACGGCCACGAAATCCTGGCTCACGTTTCTGGTAAAATCCGCATGCATTACATCCGCATTTTACCGGGTGATAGAGTGACCGTAGAAATCTCACCTTATGATCTAACACGTGGGCGAATTACATTCAGACACAAATAGTCTAGGAGGGAACATGAAAGTAAGACCATCAGTAAAACCAATCTGCGATAAGTGTCGTGTTATCAAGCGCAAAGGTCGCGTCATGGTTATTTGTGAAAACCCTAAGCACAAACAGAGACAAGGTTAATAAGGAAGGAAAGAAACAAATATGGCACGTATAGCTGGTGTGGATATCCCTCGCGATAAGCGCGTAGTGGTATCCCTGACGTATATCTATGGTGTCGGTCTCACGACAGCCAAGAAAGTTTTAGCAGAAAACGGTATCTCTGAAGATATCCGTGTAAAAGATTTGACAGATGAACAGGTCAACGCGATCCGTAAGTCTCTGGACAGCTACAAGCTCGAAGGCGATTTAAGAAGAGAAACGCAGCTGAACATCAAGAGATTGATGGAAATTGCCTGCTACCGCGGTATCAGACATCGTAAGGGTCTGCCGGTAAGAGGCCAGAGAACAAAGACGAATGCCCGTACCCGTAAGGGACCGCGTCGTACAGTTGCGAATAAGAAGAAGTAAGGGAGAAACGTATGGCACAGAAAAAACAGGTAACGCGTAAGAAACGTGTAAAGAAGAATATAGCGACCGGTGTTGCGCATATCCATTCCACTTTCAACAACACCATCGTGACGATCGCCGATGAAGCCGGAAACGTCATCTCCTGGTCCAGCGCCGGTGCTCTTGGCTACAAGGGTTCCCGTAAGTCTACACCGTATGCTGCACAGCTTGTCTCTGAAGCAGCCGGCAAGACAGCCATGGATCATGGGATGAAGAAGGTCGCCGTCAATGTCAAGGGACCTGGTCCGGGCAGAGAAGCTGCCGTCAGAGCTCTGGCAACAGCGGGTCTTGAGATCACAGAGATCAACGACGTCACACCGATTCCGCATAACGGCTGCCGTCCACCGAAGAAACCTAGAGGCTAAGGAGGAAGCTTGATGCAGAAATTTGAACGTCCGAAATTTAAAGTCGCTGAGTATGTCGAGAGTGAACACTATGGCAAGTTTGTTATTTCTCCGTTAGAGAGAGGATTCGGCATCACACTGGGAAACGCTCTGAGAAGAACGATGATCTCGTCTCTTCCGGGCGGCGCTGTCTATTCCATCAAGATCGACGGTGTCTTCCATGAATTCTCTTCCATCAAGGGAGTAAGAGAGGACGTAACAATGATCATCCTGAATATCAAGAAGCTCATTCTTGATATCAACGATGATGAAACCCATACACTCCGCATCTCCGCGAAGGGTCCGGGTGTCGTCACAGCCGGCGACATCATCCTTCCTGCAGGAGTCGAAGTACTGAACCCGGAACTGGTCATCGCCAACCTTGAAAAGGGCGGTGAACTGGAGATGGAACTGATGGCCAATGTCGGCAGAGGCTATGTGAGTGCTGATGAAAACAAGATGCTTCACCAGGGTTCTTCCCAGGGCATCGGCACGATCTATACCGATTCCATTTACACACCGGTCGTCAACGTCAACTATGAAACCAACCCGACACGTGTCGGACAGAGCGCAAAATACGATGAGCTGACGATGGAACTCACTACTGACGGTTCCATCACCCCTCAGGAATCCCTGGCATTAGCCTCCAAGATCCTGATCAGCCATCTGGAACTGCTGACAGCCGTCAATGAAAAGGTCAATGATATGGATTCCCTCATGAAGGAACATGTCAATGACAACGCCATCAAGACTGCCAACATGTCCATCGATGATCTGGACCTCACTGTCCGCAGCTACAACTGTCTCAAGAGAGCAGGCATCTCTACCGTAGAGGAACTGACACAGAAGACAGAAGAAGAAATGAGCAGAGTTCGTAACCTCGGCAAGAAGTCCCTGAAAGAAGTCAAGGAAAAGCTGGCTGAGCTGAACCTGACATTCAAACATTTTGAATAAGGAGAAAAGTTATGCAGAACCGTAAATTAGGCCGTACAGCCGATCATAGAAAAGCATTGCTTAGAAACCTGGCTACTGAAGTCATCCTCAGAGGCAAGATCGAAACAACAGAGATGAAGGCAAAGGAACTGAGAAGTGTTGTCGACAATCTCATCACGATCGCCAAGAAAGATGATCTCGCTGCCAGAAGACAGGCTGCTGCCTATGTCAGAAACGTCAGCAACAAAGACGGAAAGAGCGCTCTGAGCGTCCTGTTCGAAGAAGTTGCGCCGAAGTACAAGGACCGTCAGGGCGGCTACACGAGAGTCACCAAGACCGGTATCCGCAGAGGCGACAACGCCCCGATGGCTACCATCGAATTAGTCTAAGGAATCATGAAAAAGCCTGTGGAACTCCACAGGCTTTTTTAATGATTCAGATCAGCCTCTCTGAAGAGGGTTTTCCCGGATGACTTTGACGTTGTGATGGGCAGCGATGTAGCTGATCGTCTCCCTGTCTGCTTCATTGTCGGTGATGAGATAGTCGATACCGTCGAAGTCGGCGTACTGGAAGGCGAAGTTGAGACCGACTTTCGTGTGATCGCATAAGACGAAGCGGGATCCCTTGGTCTTCTGTATCATACTGCGGTTGACCATGGTCTCCTTGACGTTGGCGGTAGAGATGCCGTCAACGGTCAGTCCGCTGCAGCCGATGAAACACTTGTTGGCAGTGATGCCGTTGATGGTAGCCAGTGCCAGATCTCCGGTGATGGATTTCTTCGGGAAGCGTACCTCCCCGCCGGTAAACAGGATGGTGACGTTCTCATCCGGATGATAGTTGATCGCCCGGGCGTTGTTGGTGATGATCGTGACGTGCTTGTATTTGATGTATTCGATGATCATGATGGCTGTCTGGGAGGAGTTGACGAAGATGATGTCACCGTCTTCCACAAACATGGCTGACCTCTTGGCGATGGCCTTCATATAGCGGGCACGGTCATAGCTCGAATCGTCATCTTCCACAAAGGCCTGTAACAGAGAGGCACCGCCGTAATTCCTTTCGATAGCTCCGAGGTCTTCCCAGTACTGGAGGTCTCTCCGTATCGTGGCGGCAGAGACGTTGAAGTGCTTTACCAGTTCTTCGACCGTCATGAAGTTGTTCTCCTGGATCAGCTTCATGATCTCTTCTTTCCGTTTATCGACTAAGGCTTTACTTACTTTCACGGACGGCCTCCATCAGGGCATCGAGCTGTTCCTGATATTCTTTCTTTTCATTTACCGGAGCGAGGAAGACGAGGTTCTCGAGGATGAACTTCTTCTCCTTCGGATTCATATAGGCTGTATTGACGTTCCGGAAGAGTTCATAGGCTCTTCCCCGGTTGTTCAGAGCTCTTTCGTGGATGCCGTCGAGTTCATCGTACTGGAAGATCTTCGGTCTCTTCTTCATCTTCTCGATATTCCGGACGTCGTTGTAGCATTCGTTGATCTTCTTGTCTCTTCCCAGTAAGAGATAGGCCCTCATTTCATAGTAGAGCTTTATCAGAAGCATCTCGACATTGGCAGTGAACTTCTTATCGTTGTCCTGGATGATTTTTAAGGCCCTCTGGCCGTCTTTTTCTTCTATGGCGACCATTGTATCAAAGAGACCTCTATCCTTCACGTAGGACTTGAAAATGTCCACCTTGCATAATCTGTCATAGTACTCGGAGGCCTTCTTCGTATCCAGTTTGAAGTTGAGATACCAGAGGGCTTCGTTGTATAAGAGTTTGATATATTCGTTGAGGATCCCGAAGACCAGGGCTACGACGCCGAGGACCGCGAAGAGGATGGAACGGATATCGCCATGGGAGTAGATCGCCGCATAGACGACCATGAAGAAGAAGAGGATGTAGAAGATGATCGTGATGATCATGGAAGCTTTCTGACGAAAGGAATAGTGTTTCAGCATAAAGATTTACCTCGTAAGACTATTATATGTAAAACCGTTAATAAAAATCCATAGAAATAAGCATAAATATAACAAATAGCGATCATATATTTCTTTTATGATTTTTATAACACTTTTATGATCGTTTAAAAGGACATTATGGAAAAACGGAAGGCTGTCCGATACTATGGAGTTGTCAAACGAATAATCATAAGGAGGGTATTGTTATGGCATTAGATTTTTACGGAGATACATCCAACTGGCTGGAAGAGACATTCCATGTAAAGAAACCGATCATTGCGATGTGCCATCTCCAGCCTCTTCCTGGGGATCCTTACTACGATGAAGAAGGCGGGATCGAAAAGGTCGTTGAATGTGCCAGAAGAGATCTGCACGCATTACAGAACGGCGGTGTAGACGGCGTTATGTTTTCCAATGAATTCGCTCTCCCTTATTTAACGAAGATGGAGCCGATCACGTTAGCTGCCATGGCCTATGTCATCGGCAGGATCAAAGAGGATATCACGGTCCCGTACGGCGTCAACTGCCTCTGGGATCCGATTGCCTCGTTGGATGTCGCCAAGTCTGTCGGCGGACAGTTCATCAGAGAAATCATCTCCGGTGTCTACGCTTCCGACTTCGGTATCTGGGACACCAATCCGGGTGCTACGGCCAGATACAGACACCGCATCGGTGCCGATGACATCAAGATGTTATACAACATCGTTCCGGAAGCTGCGAAGTATCTGGCAGACAGAGACATCGCTTCCATCGCCAAGTCCACGGAATTCAACTGCCGTCCGGATGCCATCTGTGTCTCCGGTCTGACAGCAGGCGTCGAGACAGACACCCAGGTCCTGACACAGGTCAAGGGCGCTGTCAAGAAGACTCCGATCTTCTGCAACACCGGCTGCAACAAGGACAACATCGTCCGTCAGCTCTCCGCTTCCGACGGTGCCGTCTGTGCTACGACCTTCAAGGTCAACGGCCAGTTCGAGAATCCGGTCGACGAAGCCAGAGTCAAAGAATTCATGGACGTCGTCAAGGCTTACAGAGAAACATTATAAGAAAGACAGAAGAACACGGAAACGTGTTTTTCTTCTCTTGTGTATATAACGAAAGAGTTATATTATAAAGATGTGATCCCGATACGTGAGGATTTCCGGTGTTTCCCGGTAATAAAGGAAATAGGAGGTCAGTCATGTATCAGATCAAATTCTACCGAGATGCGAGAGGAAGAGAACCTTTTAGAGATTTCCTGAACCGGATGAGGGAGAAAGAGGATAAGGCGTCCTCCGGACTGTACAGGCGGATAGTGCTGTATATTGAATTGCTGTCGCGAAAAGGCCTGTCTGTTGGGATGCCGGTGATGCGCAGAATCGATGGAGACATTTGGGAACTTCGTCCGCAGCGCTACCGTATCTTCTTTTTCGGAGTAAACGGGGATTCCTTCGTACTTCTTCATCACTATTTCAAGAAGACAGAAAAGACACCGCGGTCAGAGATCGATAGAGCGCACAAAGAGATGGAACGATTCATGAAGGAGAAACAGAATGACAGAGAATGAAAAGAACTTCACATGGGAAGATTATAAACGGGAGTACATGACCCCGGATGAAATCAAAAGGCTTGAAAGAGAAGCTGCTTCTCTCTGCAAACTGATCGAACTCAGAGACAGACTTCATCTGACACAGAAAGACGTATCGTCTCTCAGCGGCATAAAGCAGCCGATGATCGCGAGACTTGAATCCGGACAGGTGAATGCCCGGATCCGGACAGTTCAGAAGTACCTCTCTTCCATGGGCTATACACTGGCGGTTATCAGGAAAGACGATCCGGAAAAGATCATCATGCGATTTGATGAAGACTGATATAATGGACGAAATGGAGAATACTATGAAAGCGAAAGTGATCATTACGAAAAAAGGGGAAAGATGGCAGGAGAGCCGTCATCCCTGGGTCTATGAGAGCGATATAGAAGAGATGGAAGGAGAAGCTGAAAACGGGGACAGCGTCGATGTCTATACGAAGAAGGGAAAGTACATCGGGTCCGGTTTCCTCTCCCTCAACAGTAAGATCCGTGTCCGTATCTACAACCGTGACATCTCGGCTGTTCCGGACAGGGACTTCTGGAAGAGAAGAGTTGCCTATGCCTGGAACTACCGGAAGACGGCTCTGCATAACGAAACTGCTTCCTGTCGTCTCATCTTCGGAGAAAGCGACCAGTTCCCGGGACTGACGGTCGACAAGTTCAACGATGTCCTGGTCACCCAGATCCTCTCCTATGGGATGGAGAAGATCAAGGATACCGTGCTTCCTCTATTGAAAGAAGTCCTGGAGGAAGACGGGGAGAAGATACGCGGCATCTATGAGAGAAACGATGTCTCCATACGCAAACTGGAAGGCCTGGAAGAATACAAGGGCTGGTATCTGGGAGAGGGAGA
>JAFOMB010000209.1 GCA_017419065.1 Erysipelotrichaceae bacterium
CGAAGGTGTAGCCCAGAGGTGCTTCCAGCATGTTTTCTTCTAAGGTGATCACTGTCCCCTTTTCCACATAGAGCGGCTCCGGTGCACCCGGGGATCCGGCATAGCCGTAGCGTACCTCGTATCCCTTCTTGAACACCGCGTAGAACGTCTGATCACTGTAGGTATACGGCCAGGTCGTCAAAGAGGTATCATACAGTTCTCCATCCGGCGAATCGACATGCCATCCGGTAAAGGTATAGCCTTCATTCGGCTTCGCTTCCAGTTCGACGACATTGCCCGGAGTCTTGTAGACAGGTCCGGCCGTCGCTGCGAACGGACTGCCATCCGCGGATACCGTCCCTCCTTCAGCCGGGAAGGCGACGGCCCCTATCCCGTTCTTTTTCTGTTCAAATGCCGCATACAGGATGAACGGTTCCGTGACCGGTTTAGAGAAGTCATACGGGATTGTCCATTCCGGATCACTGAACCAGCCGGCGAAATATTCATTTTGATAATAAGGGATAGGATCTGCCGGCTGTTCGATCGGCTGTCCTTCTATCGCAATGATCTCGTTGGACTCGAAAGATCCGCTTCCCTGCAGCTGGATGTGGATGTAGTTGCCAGGTTTGACGAAGTCATAGGTGATCGGATTACTGTCTTCGGAAAGACGATACCAGTATTCCGTCATAGCATATCCGCGGATCTCATAATGGCCCGTCTCACCCTTCGCTTGTATGATCGCATCTTTGACGTTGAAAGGGGAATGGAGGATCTGTCCTCCCCAGTTCATTCCTCCGCCATAGATAGTTAAATAATACTTTGCAGGAGGATTCCCTTCATCATCCGTAAAGGCTCCGGTACCGCCGGCATTTTTGAATTCAGCAGTTTCTCCGTCAAGAGTAAGCAGAATATCCCGGATCGTGAAACGGCCCGGTCTGCTTCCTGTCGCTACCGGCTCGCTGTTGGCGTATTCATACATGTATGTCGTTACGGTAGCGTAGTACTGTTTGTCCTGATAGGTGAGAGCGTTTGAGACATCCATGAAGTTTTCGACTGTCGATCCGCCCCAATTATAGCCATCGGTACCTTCTTCATAGACGTGGACTTCATAGCCGTATTCTAAATCTCCGGCAGGATCCCAGCGGACGAGATTGCCGTCCCAGCGGACATTTTTCGGAGGCGGACATTCCGGATTCCTGTTGACGAAAGAATACTTCGGTGAAGTACTATGGGCCAGCGCAGCACCTTCCGCGCTTATCGCTTCGATAGTGGCGCTGTACGTGCCGGACCGGAGTCTCTCCTGAGTAAGAGCAGTGTCAAAATCGAAGCTGTTCGTCTCTTGAGTGGATACGACCCGATGTGATCCTTCGTTTGGATAGAAGATGTTGTAGTACGACGCTCCCGGGACTATATCCCAGGTCATCATGCCGCTTTCATCGATCTGGATATTGGTGATATCCGGGAATCCTCCTTCTGCTTCGACATTTCTTACGGCGATCCCGGTCAGAAGAAACAGACAGAGCAGTATGTTTAGAATCTTCTTCATAGAGTGCACTCCTTTCGAATCTTAATTGAGTGAGCTGATGCCGATCGCCGCACAGGCTGCCGCATCCGATACCGCTCCGGACCCGCCGACGATATAGGCGACTCTGATACCCGGATAGTCGCAGTATTCAAAGGCATCCTGTGTCTTTCCCTCATCTACTAACAGGATCGGTGCCGCTAAGGAATGGGCCAGAGGACCGGCACTGAGACCGTCCGGTGCCTTCTTTCCGGTTGCCAGGACTACCCGGCCGTTTCTGCCGCTGTTGAAATCTGCGATCATGGCTGATGTCTCATAGCGGTTTTTCCCGGCCAGACGGAAGGCGACATTGCCATAATTATTCAGTTCATTTTCTACAGTTTCTGAAACGGCCCCGGTACCGCCGACGATATAGAACCAGGTATTCTCCTTGTTCAGTTTACTTAACCAGGCCTTCTGATCCGCATTCAGTGCCTTTCCTGTCAGCAGGATCGGATAATCGGAAGCGGAACAGGACAGGGCGTCCGCAAAACCTGTACCGGTGCATACCATGAAGGTATGGGAACTGTAGGTTATAGTATTCATGTATTCTTCCAGGATGGCGAGATTGGTGCCGTAACGGCTGGAACCGGAGAGTCTTTTCACCTTGTAGGAAGGATCGAGGCCATTCAGCCATTCATCCTTGACGACACCGGTGCCTCCCAGCACATAGACTGTACCGCCGGCACCGAGATTTCCGTTGATGAACTCCACGACATCCGGAGAAGATTTCTGATTGATCATCAGCAGCGGCGCGTTCTTGTAGTTGGCGAAGAAGGCTCCGCTGAGGGCATCCGGATAGTCATTGCCGGTCGCCACAAAAACCGTATCGAAATCCGTATATTCATGAAGGATCGCCCGGACATAGCCGGCGACATTCCTCGATGTCTCATAGCGGTCTGATCCGGATGCTCTGACGATAGCCCGGCCGAAACCCGGGGTCTCCGGTGATTTGGCCGCATTGATGCTTTCGGCGTAACCGTACTTCATGGCGCTGACGGTGAAGTAGTACTGATGTTCCTCACCTGCCATCCAGTATTCCAGATCGGCGCTCGTATCGAAGACGTATATCTCATCAAATAGCTTGCCGTCCCGGTAGATCTTCACACGGTATTTGTCTGCCCCTTCTACCCCGTTCCAGGTCGCTATAGTCCACCCGTACCAGGCCGGTAAGGTCGGTGTCGGCATCTCTCCCAGTGCCTTATAGGAATAGGTGGCATCAGAAACACCTGTCGCCAGGAGTTCATAGTTCTCATCATAGGCCCAGACCATAAGGTAGTAATTGTTGGAATCGGCGCTGATATTCGCCAGATGATCCTTGAAACTGCAGAAGGTGCTTCCATAACCGTCACGGTTCATGTCCTTGTATTCCACGACTGTCTGTCCATGATAGTTCGGGATCCAGACACCGGCGCAGAATTCATAGGCAACAGCTCCCGGATACGGATCCCAGGTTGCGTGACCGTCAGGATCGATGGTGATGTTCGTGATCGTGCCTTCCGCCTTTACCTCTCTTGGAGAAAAAGAAAAGATCAGGAGAAGACAAAAAACGATTTTCAGAAATTTCTTCATACGTTCTCCTCCCTTTAATTATGATTGTTGGAAATAGTCCAGAGCTTATCTACCTTTAGTGTACCAAAGAAAAAGAAGGAACTGATTCCATTCAGTTCCTTTTCCTGTCTTTTATCTGTTTATCAGTTCTGTATCCATCCCGAATATGCGTTTCACATTCCAGCTGCTGAGAAGACTCGATCCGCCCAGGACTGCCCCGCTTGTGATGCCGTTCCCTTGTACGTAGTTCTCTGCCGGATTGGTCTTTCCATCCGCTGTCAGGATCAGCGGTCCGCCCATGGCATTGGCTAATACCCCGCCGCAGAGGCCGTCCGGGAAGTTCTTCGCATAGGCCAGCACAGCGCTTTTCGGTTCCGGGAAGAAAGCTCTCGCGACATTGACAGTTGTCTCATAGCGGGTACTTCCGCCGATACGGGCCGTATCCCCATAGGCCTTCAGTTCCGCTTCGACTGTTTCATTGACAGCGGCCTTTCCGCCGATGATGACGAAGGTCTTTCCGGAACCTAAAGAAGCCAGGTATTCCTTCTGATTGTCCCGCAAGGCATTTCCTGTTAACAGGATCGGCTTTCCGGCTGCGGCTGCCGACAGGGAATCGGCGAAACTGGAAGAACTGCAGACGAGGATGTCATCTCCCTCTATTCCCGCTTCCTTCAGGATCGCCAGGTTCGTCTCATAGCGGTTCTTTCCGGAGAGTCTTTTTACATTGAAGCCTTCCAGACCTTCTTCCGCTTCCGCGGATACCGCAGCAGAGCCTCCCAGGATGTAGACCGTACCGCCCTCTTTGAGGTTGTTCCGGATATAGTCCTGTACGCTTTGGATGCGCTCTGTCTTTGTGTTGACGACCAGGATCGGTGCCTTCTTCAGGCAGGACAGATAGCTTCCTGCCAGGGCATCCGCATGGTCTGTGCCGCTGGCAATGATAACAGTATCGAACTTCTCGACACCCAGTTTTTCCTTTAAGGCATCCGCTACCTTGATAGAGGTCTCATAGCGGTTCTTTCCGGCATAGCGTTCGACCGTACCTGATGTCTGGGCATTGCCGGAGACGAAGTCATCCTTCATGATCTCATTGTCGAACCACGCCGCCCGCTTCTCCATCCACGCCAGCATGTCTTCCACATTCTCTTCATAGCTTCCTAAAGGATAATAAGAACCGGCACAGTCGTTGATGCCCCATTTTTCAAAGTCTCTCAGAGCGGCTGCCTTTGTCTCCTCCAGCATGCGCTTTGTGCTCTTCGTATAGGTCCCGTCCTGATCTCCGATGAGGATATTGAAGACCTTGTCGCGCATCTCGTTCTTATAGACGTCCTGTATCGCCTGACGGAATTCCGGCAGGGAGAATAAACGGCTTCCGAGATGATCTCCGGATCTTGTGCAGTAGAAGTAGTCATAGGCTCTGTTCTGATCTCTAAGACCCATGGAGGCGTCATAGTCCCATGGCGGTCCGAAGTAGAGTTTGTCATCTCCGGCCTTCTTATAGAGATAGGTCGATGAGTAATACGTATCGATATTCATGAACCATTCACTGACCAGGAAGTACCTGGCGGCACTCTCTTTATCGATCAGCTCAAACAGCGTCTTTCCGCTGACGGGATCGACGCCATCATTCGTCGTACAGCGGTATACCCTTCCCAGAACTTCACTGAGATAGTCCGCCTGTGCCCGGGACATGTATTCCGGTGCCTTGACCGCAAAGACGAAGTGATACCCGGCTTCCAGCCAGCTCTCCTGATCTTCATAGAAGATACTGTCCATTTCCAGAAGATAGCCTCCGGTGATGTCCTCCGGATCTTCATAGCCTTCATAGACACATCTTCGATAACCATTGGCGTCTTTCTCTACGATCGGTGTCAGGGCATCGAGATCCACATCCGGATTGGCCTTTTCAATGGCCTTGTCCATATCCTCGATCTCGACTCTGCCGTCTCCGACTTCCACTTTCTCAAAGAGATAATACAGGCCTCGGTAATCTCCGTCATAGTAGAGTTCTACCGGCTTCCCCTCCGGAGAATTCTCCAGACCCATCTCCTTCGCAAAGCTCAATATGATCTCATTTCTCACATGGGTCGGATCGAAAGGATTGGCCAGGAGGATCCACTTCTTCGCCTTCTGATTCCCGGATGCCGGATCGAGAAGGTCAGCCTTTTTCTCAAGTTTGAACTGATAGGACTTCTTATCGGCGAAAGTCCAGGTCGAGTTTCCCCTTCCCCGGATGTTGTCTACTCTGCCTGAATAGAGCTCTGTCCCGTCCGCTGCGACGAGTTTCAGTTCTCCCGAAGCTTTATTCTCTTTGGTCACATAATCGATCCCCTTGTTTTCCGGATCATCGCTGGTAAAGTATATCGCTGTGATCGGCGATGTCTCTTCCTCCTCAGCCTTTATTCCCGTTAAAGGACCCGGGATCATTGTCAATACGATAAAGAGTGTCAGGAAGACCGTCAGGGTCTTCTTCGTCATCGTTCTTAAACAGCACATGGCATCTACCTCCTTACAGGGTCTTTCAAAAATCTCTGTTATTATAACATTCCTCATCAGTCATTCTATCTCTTCACGATCTCCTGATCTTCGCTCATCGAGAAGATCTTTCTTGCGGAGTCATCAGTAACTGCCGCTTCGCCTCCGCAGATCAGGCCGGATGTGATATTGCCTTCTATACAGTACGCCCGGGCACTGTCTTCCTTATCTGTCTTGACCAGCAGGATCGGTGCTTTCAGGACATAACCTAAAGGTCCTGCACAGAGGCCGTCCGGATATTTATCGGAGTACACCAGGATCGCCTTGTCCGGAGAAGAGAAGAAGGTCTTCGCGATCTCCACGGAGGTCTGATACCGGTTGGCCCCCTTGATTCGGTTTACAGCGTGAACAGAAGCGATATCCTCTTCGATGCCCTGAGACACGACGCCGGTTCCGCCGATGATGTAGAAGGCGTTGGATGTATGTTCCAGGAGGAAGGTCTTCTGTTTCTCGCTGAGGGCCGTATTGCCTCCCTTCGTCAGAAGGATCGGTCTTCCGGAAGCAGAAGCCGCCAGGGCATCGGCGAAGTTTTCGCCGGATGCTATCAGGATCTCTTCATTAGATACACCTGCTTCATTTAAGATGGCTAAGTTTGTATCATACCTTGTCTTCCCGGAGAGTCTTACCAGATGGTAGGCTCCCAGTCCTTCCAAACAGGATGATGGGACAGCCCCTTCTCCTCCCAGGATATAGACAGTGCCTCCTTCTGTGACATTATCTCTGATATAGTCGATGGCTTTATTTTTCTGGGATTCCTTTGTCAGTAAGATAGGGGCGCTCTTCTTAGCAGCTAAGTATCCTCCGCCAAAGGCATCGGCGAAGTTTTCTCCGGTAGCTAATATGACAGTATCGAACTTATCTACACCTAAA
>JAFOMB010000025.1 GCA_017419065.1 Erysipelotrichaceae bacterium
CACATGCTGCACGTATTAAAAAACACCGCTCTGGGCGATATCTATGAAAAGGATCCTTTCCCGATCATGGGCCGGGAAGAGTATATCGATCTGGTCGTGAAACAGCTGCGTCTGCTTCCGCCGGAGATTGTCATTGAACGCCTCACGGGCGATCCTCTCAAGGATGATCTTCTGGCCCCTTCCTGGGTCCTGAATAAGACCACCATCCTCAACGACATCGACAAGAAGATGAGAGCCCTCGATGTCTATCAGGGGGACCTCTATGAATAACTCCACCTTCGTCCATAAATACCTGGCTCCTCTTATTGAAAGAGACAGCGTCTGTGTCGACATGACAGCCGGCGGCGGGAACGATACCCTCTTTCTGGCTCAGCACGCCGATCACGTCATCGCCTTCGATATCTCGAAAGAGGCCATTGAACGCTCCAAAAAGCGCTGTGCCGCTTATCCGGATATCCTTTTCATCTGCGATTCCCATGAAAACATCAGAAGTTATCTCAAAGAAAAAGCCGAAGTCATCCTCTTCAACCTCGGCTATGATCCCTATGGAGAAAGGAATACTCCCACAAAGTTCTCTTCCTCTTTGAAGGCTGTAAAGGAAGCCTGGGATCTATTGAAAGAGGAAGGCTATCTCATCATCACCTTCTACCGGGGACATCCCGGAGGCAAGGATGAGTACTACGCCCTGAAAGACTATATCGAAAAAAACGGGCTCTTCGTCTTAGAGACCTACCAGAGGCATCTGAAGATCGATGAACCCGTTACCTATATCCTGAAGAAGATCAGTTGAAAGCCGAACGGACGTTGTCGTAGCGTGCTACCGACGCTGCCGCGTTCCAGGTGATGTAGCCGTCTAAGACACCGGCATCTGTAAGACCCCGGATCTGAGCGGCGACCATGGAGGCGTCGTACGGAGTCCCGTCGACGATCGAATCATAGACCTGTATCCAGGTGCGGACCCTGGCCGGCTCATAGGTCTCTTTCTGACGGGCAGCGGCATCGCTTCCCCAGTAATACATGAGCTCATACGGCTGTTTCCACGGCTGAGGCAGGCCGTAGGATCCTTCCGAGAAGTGATCCGGATACGGCATGGCGCTGATGACATCCGCGGCGTTGGAGATGGCTGGCCAGTACTGGCCATAGGCTGTCACATAGCCCCCGGAGGTCTCTCCGAAGACATCGATGGAGACATAGGCCCCGGCTTCATGGAGGACATCTGCCGCATAGCGGATGAATCCCGTGATCGCCTCGACCCTGGTCTCTCCGTATTCGTTATGCATATCCGCACCCTGCGGAACGACTTCCGGAGAACGGACATAATCGAACTGTATCTCGTCAAAGTCGCACATCTCGACGGCTTCTTTTGCGAGGGAGACGTTGTATTCCCAGACTTCTCTGGAGAAGATGCTCGGCCAGTAGGAACCGTTGTAGCGGTAGAAATCGCCGTTCTGGAGGATGACTGTCTCCGGATGGTCCGCGGCGAAAGCCGGATCCTTGAAGACCGTGATCCTGCCGATCGTGTAGTAGCCGTTGTCATGGAGCTTCTTTACGACAGACTGGTAAGTCTCAAAGTCATTGACGCACGGCGCACTGGACGGCGCGTATTTCTCTACCACCGGAGAGCGGTAGGAGAGGATGTTGGTGTCCTTGATATCGATGACGAAGGCATTGATGCCCGACATCGACGCGATGGCCATATAGTCATCAACGGAACCGATGGTCCCGGCATTGATGTAGAGGGATTTGACCACTTCCGGCATGAGCGTCTTCGGAGTGAAGTTCTTATCCTTCGGATAATAGGCAGCTGTCGAGGCGGCCCCGCCGTTCATCGATACGCTGTCATAGCGGTTTGGATCATAGGAGAGATCAACATATTCTCTACGGACATGGGTATCATCGTTTTTCATCAGGACTTCCTGACCGGCAGCCTTGACCAGATAGGCTTCTACGCTGCCGTCTTCTCTCATCCCGGAATAGCCCAGGACTTCGAGTTCCTCTTTCGCCTGAAGTCTCCCCAGGATCTCGGCACTTCCCGGAAGACGCAGTTCCTGCGGTGTCTGGACATAGACGCTCTTCTCATAGACGCAGTCCTCTGCCTTCTCGCAGAAGATCTCCGGCAGACCGTAGTAGGTCTCTTCTTCAAAGACGAACTCGCGGTATTCGACCCCGTCGATCTCGCTGTCCCGGTGTATCTTCACCTGGACTTCCCTCCCCCTGATCAGCGTTGTCTCTTCCTGATCTTTATTCAGGACTCTCACCTCTTCTGCAGCGCTGCCGAGGATATAGGAAGCTGTTTCGTTCAGATAATCAGCACGTTTTTTCAGATAGATGCCAAAGGCCAGGCCAATGACGATCAGTATTGTCAGTATGACGATCAGTCTTTTTTTCATAGACTCATCTTATCACAAATCTATCTGTACCGATCTTTCATCAGACATCCGGACAAGAGAAAAACTCCCATCCGGGAGTCTCTCTTCATATTTTAAGGGGATAGATGTACGATACATTATGATAGAGGAATGTGTATCGGTAAGGACTTCCTTTCCTTACGCTTACATCTTAGTAAAAGAGTGTAATGGAATTATGGCGCAATTATGTTAAATTATGTGAATTCCCCTTCCTGTAGAATGGTAGAATAGGGATATGAAAATCAAGAGAATCCTGGCTATCATCCTTGTCCTTCTCCTGGTGATCGGACTCTGTCTGGTCAATGCCTTTCTCGTCAATCCGAAACAGGTGACGATCCGGGAAGAGATCTGGACTTCTGATAAAATCCGTGAAGATATCGACGGCTGGAACGTCGCTTTTTTCAGTGATCTCTGTTACGGAAGCTACTCCGGGATAGAGCACGTCGAGAAGGCGCAGAAGCTCATCAATGACTTTCAGCCGGAAGTCGTCCTCTTCGGAGGAGATCTGTTATTACAGGGAAGCGAGCTCAGCGAAGAGGAAGAAGAAGCTCTCATCAGCTGTTTAAAAGGCATGAGCGCCCGCTATGGCAAGTATGCCGTCCTGGGAGACCGGGATCTCTCTTCGGAGGAACAGAAGGAGAAAGTCACGTCCATCCTGCAGGCAGCCGGTTTCCGCATCCTTTCAGGGAACAGCGGCAGAGTCTATGCCGGCAAAGACAGCTATATCAATATCGTCGGCATCGATCCGATGTCGGAAGAACAGTGCAGCAGCGCCTTTGAAGGCGTCAATACCCTGAACTATACCATTGTCCTGACACACTGTCCGGACATCTTCTACTCCCTGCCGAAAGACAAGTGCGACTCTGTCTTATCAGGACACTCCTTAGGCGGCCAGGTCTATCTCCCGGTCATCTCCTTCTTCAACAGAGATGAGGGATGTCGGAACTACTACCGCGGCAAGATCACTCTCGGGAATACCGTCATGGATATCACGAACGGTCTCGGGATGGCCAAAGAAAAAGTCCGCTTTCTCGCGGACTCGGAAGTCGTCTTCTATCAGCTTAAACGGAAGCCATGAGCTTCTCGATCTCATCCGGATCTTTGACGATGTCCCTGGACAGGACTTCCGCACCGGTACCGGTGATCAGGAGGTCGTCTTCGATACGGATGCCGATACCTTCTTCGGCGATGTAGAGACCCGGCTCATTGGTGATGATGTTGCCGGCCTCGAGGGCTGCTCCTCTTTCCAGTTCCACATCATGGGTATCCAGACCTAAGTGATGGGAAACGGAATGGAAGTAGTATTCCCGGACATCTTCATTCAGACCGTGCTTCGGCAGTTCTTCTCTATAGAAGTCTACGACCATCTTATCGATATCCTTCAGTTTAACGCCGACTCTGGCGTTTTCTTCTACGATCTTCTGGGCCTGCAGGACCAGTTCATAGATCTCTCTCTGTCTTTCCGTGAAATGGCCGTTGACCGGGAAAGTACGGGAGATATCCGCGCAATAGTG
>JAFOMB010000026.1 GCA_017419065.1 Erysipelotrichaceae bacterium
GGGAGGCAGACCATGAGACGGCTGGATGATAGAAAAGAATGGATGCTTTTCTGGCTGGCATCCTGCATTTTGGTTATACTTGCGCTTATGCAGATCTCCTGGCTTTTCTGGAATCCCCCGCGCGAGCAAAGCTCCCCTGATACGAACGAGACCGAGGAAGTTCGCTCCTCGATGATTTCTCCTGAGATCATCTACATTTCACTCAAGGGCCAGACAGGATTTGTCGGTGTTCCGGACGGAACCGGTGATCATATGACACTTCTGTCTGAGAGCCTGTCGCTCATGCATGATGTACTGCCCACCTCTATTCTGATGGATGAAGAGGAGAGCGAACTGCCGCTTCTCGGTACCGTCTGCTGCCTGGAGCTGCCTTTTTCACTCAGTGCAGAAGCTGTTCGCTCTGAGATGGATGTACCGGAGAATCGTTTCCCGGAAGGAGCCTTCGACCAGATTTGGATCGTACCTGCCAGATCCCTGACAGAAGATGTCAGGATCTGTTTTTATAATACCAAAGATCGATCGATTCGCATCTCTTCCGGCGGCTCCTATACACTGGAGAGCAATCAGCAGCTATTGGGGACAACGGTCGATCTTTTGAGAAGCGTCGACAGTGACTATATCTGGCAGAACCAGGCCTTTCCTGAAGTTTTTGAACGTGACGGATTTCTGAAGGCAGAGGGAAAAGCTTCCGGAGCGAGAGGACAGATCGGTTCTTTCTTCCAGCAGGACGAAGGAATGACGGATCTCAGAATGAGACGTTACGGCATGAGTTTCTTCGATTATCCGGATACGGTGACGGAGAAATACCTGGAGGATGATCTGCTCCTTTCCAACGAGAAAATGACCGTTCGTCTGTCCCCGGAAGGACATCTCGTCTATGTGGAGACCCTGACCGGAGATGAGAAAACCGAGACGAGTCTTTCCGAAGCCTATGATGCAGCCGCTGCCTTTATTCGAAAGGATATGGCACTCTCAAGCGGCTTTTCCTGGAAATTTGTCGGATATGAATCGCTCGGCGTGGAAACAGTTTTTTACTTTGATTATACGATCGATGGATATTTCTGCCCGATGGATCCGATGATAGGAGAGAAGTGGGGTATGAGCTTTCCGATCATCGTCACGGTATACGGCAGCAAAGTTCGGCGATATGAGCGTTATGTCTGCGCGGTCCAGATGAAAGAAGTCAGTCAGATGCGTTATGACTGGAAAGAAATGATGGATCGCTGTGCGAGAGAAGAGATCGAAGTGATCGAACCGCCTCATCTTACCTATCAGATGACGCGCGGGCAGCTGTTTCTGGTCTGGAAGATCGTCGGCCGGGATCAGACTTATTATTATCCGGCATTGTAGGAAAGGAAGAGGATAATGAACCGAAGAGTAGTCCGTTTTATGATTCTGGGAAGTCTTCTCCTTCTGAACCTTTTCCTGCTCCTTTACTCCTGGCAAAGAGCCCGTAAAGAACGGTGGGTAAGTCAGGATCAGATGGACGCCGTTCTTTCACTCTATGA
>JAFOMB010000210.1 GCA_017419065.1 Erysipelotrichaceae bacterium
ACGTGATCGCCTGTGATGTGAAAGCCTCCAAAGAAGAGATCTTTACATTATTCAAGGATTCCGGTTTCTCCCGTATCCCGTGCTATGAGGGAAGCGTCGACAATATCATCGGTGTCCTTCATGAAAAGGACTTCTACTTCCTCTATTACACCGATACGAAAACAACAGTAAAACAGATCCTGCAGAAGTGTGTCTACACATCTCCGCATGTCAAGATTTCGGCATTATTGAGACAGCTGCAGTCTTCCAAGTCCCATATGGCCGTCGTCATCGATGAATACGGCGGTACGGAAGGCATCATCACGATGGAGGATATCCTCGAAGAACTGGTCGGCGAGATCTACGATGAACATGATGAAGTCATCGAATACTACAAGAAGCTCGATGATAAATCTTATCTTGTGAAGGGCGATCTCGATATCGATGACCTCTTCGAACACTTCGATATCAAGGCGGATGAAGAATACGACTTCAATACAACCTCCGGCTGGGTCATCCACAATATGGATAAGATCCCGAGTGTCGGCGAATCCTTCCGTTATCAGAATATGGAAGTGACGGTGACGGCAGCGGATGAGAAAGTCGTCGATGAAGTGAAGATCGTCTTCCTGGATGAGGAAGAAGATGAAGACAATAAAAAAGGTTCCTAGCTAAACTTAAGCAGGAACCTTTTCTTTACTCAGGAGATCCAGGATACCTTGGATTCTTTTCCTTTGATGATGCGCAGGATATTCGGGATGTGACGTATGATCACGAAACCTGTCAATAAGAGCACCATCACTGCGTATTTCTTTTCCGGGAAGGTGAGGAAGCCGATCACAGTCTCGAATACGAGGGAGACCATGGAGGACAGGGACACCATTCGGGTAAGCCCTAATACGAGGAAGAACATCAGCACCGGATAGACAAAACTGAATACAGCGTCACCTGTTACAAACAGTCCCAGAGCTAAGAGGTAGCCATAGGAGCAGGCCACAGCCTTGCCGCCCTTGAACTGCGCGAAGACCGGGAAGCAGTGTCCGATGCAGACAGCCAGACCGGCATAAGCCGTCGCTTCCGGTGTCACCGCCTTTGTCAGACACATGACCAGGAAGGCCTTCAGAGCATCCAGTACGATGACGGCGACTCCTGCCTTTTTTCCCAAGACCCTGCCGGCATTGGAACCGCCCAGATTGCCGGAACCGAACTGCCGGATATCCTTCTTGTAGAAGACTTTTCCGATGATGAGAGCCCAGGGGATAGACCCGATGAGATAGCCGATAATGATCCATACGATCGTCATAAATATTGTCATAGTATCACCATCCCCATTTTACCATGGGAAGGTGAAAATATGCTATGATAATGAGGTGATAAAGGGGTTTGCATGAGCAGAAAATACGACGACAGCAGCATTGAAATATTAGAAGGACTGGAAGCCGTACGCAAGAGACCGGGCATGTATATCGGTTCGGTAGACGGCAGGGGACTTCATCATCTGGTCTGGGAGATCGTGGACAACGCGATCGACGAGGCGCTGAACGGCTATGGCGATGAGATCGTCATCGAACTGAATAAAGACGGCTCCTGCACTGTCAGCGACAGCGGCAGAGGCATGCCGGTAGGAAAGCACCGTTCCGGGAGGAACACCCTGGAGGTCATTTTTACGATACTCCACGCAGGCGGCAAGTTCTCGGATGAGGGAGGCTATAAGACAGCCGGCGGTCTGCACGGTGTCGGTGCCTCTGTTGTCAATGCGTTAAGTGAATGGCTGGTCGTAGAAGTATGCCGTGATAAGAAGAGATACCGCATGCGTTTTGAAAACGGCGGAAAGAAGATCTATCCGTTAGAAGAACTCGGTCCTACCAACAAGACAGGTTCTACCGTCACCTTCCTTCCGGATAAGAAGATCTTCTCTACGACGACTTTCAATTTTTCAACGGTAGCGGAAAGAGCTCAGGAAGAAGCCTTCCTTTTAAGCGGCGTCAAGATCACTGTCAAGGACAATATCCACAATGAAGTCAGAGAATTCTGCTACCATGACGGACTCCGTTCCTTCATGGAATACCTTCATGAAGACAAGGATGTCCTTCATGAGGCGGTATGCTTCCAGGGATCCTCGGGAGATATCGATGTCAAGGTGGCTTTCCAGTATACCGACGGCTATCAGGAGAATCTCTTCTCTTACGCCAATCTCGTCAGGACCCATGACGGCGGCACCCATGAAGTCGGCTATAAGACAGCTTTCACCAAGACCTTTAATGACTATGCCCGAAGCAACGGTCTGTTAAAGGAGAAAGACAAGAACTTTGAAGGCAATGACATCCGTGAAGGTCTGACCTCCATCATCGCGGTCACCATACCGGAGTCCTTACTGCAGTTTGAAGGGCAGACCAAGGGGAAACTGGGCACTCCGGAAGCCAAGAATGCGGTAGAAGCGGTCGTATCCGAACATCTCCTCTACTTCTTACAGGAAAACAAGGAGATCGCTACGACCCTGATCAAGAAGATACAGCGGGCCCAGATCGCCAGGGAAGCGGCCAGAAAGGCCAAAGACGAAGCCAGAGCCGGCAAGAAATCCGCCAATAAGACGAAGGAGATCCTCTCCGGAAAGCTCTCCCCGGCACAGTCCAAGGATTATAAGAAACTCGAACTCTTCCTGGTAGAGGGAGATTCCGCCGGCGGCAGTGCCAAGAAGTGCCGTGATTCCCGCTATCAGGCCATCCTTCCTTTAAGAGGAAAAGTTTTGAATACTGAAAGAGCATCTTTATCGGAAGTCGAAAAGAACGAAGAACTCAATACGATCATTCACTGTCTGGGAGCCGGTGTCGGCGCTTCCTTCAACGTGGAAGACATCCATTATGACAAAGTCATCATCATGACCGATGCGGATACCGACGGTGCCCATATCCAGGTCCTGCTTCTGACTTTCTTTTACCGTTTCATGAGAGAACTCATCGAGACAGGACATGTCTATATCGCCATGCCGCCGCTCTACAGAGCGATCAGAGGCAAGGAGATGACCTACTGCTATTCCGATGAAGAACTGCAGGCGATCAGAGACAAGGGCGGAAAGATCGAGATACAGCGCTACAAAGGTCTCGGCGAGATGGATGCTGATCAGCTCTGGGATACCACGATGGATCCGGAACAACGTACCCTCATCCGCGTCTCCATCGATGACGCATTAGTATGTGAACACAAGATCTCTGTTCTCATGGGAAACAAGGCAGAACTCAGAAGAGACTGGATCGACAGTAATATCGACTTCACGCTCGAAGAAGACTACAAGGTGAGCAGAAATGGCTAAGAAGAAGAACGAGATCATAGAAAACAATATCGATGCCGCACTGGACGATATCGTATCGGACCGTTTTGGCCGTTATTCCAAATACATCATTCAGGAGAGAGCGCTGCCGGATGCCAGAGACGGTTTAAAGCCGGTCCAGAGAAGGATACTCTACTCCATGTATATCGACGGGAATACCGTTGAAAAGCCGCACCGCAAGTCTGCCAAGACGGTCGGTTCCGTCATGGGAAGTTTCCATCCGCATGGAGACTCTTCTATCTATGAAGCCATGGTCCGTATGTCGCAGGACTGGAAGGTCAATCTGCCGTTAGTCGACATGCACGGCAACAACGGTTCGATCGACAACGACCCGCCGGCAGCCATGCGTTATACCGAAGCCCGTCTGTCTCAGAATGCCGCTTTCCTCTTAGATGACATTGACAAGGAAACGGTCCCGATGACCAACAACTATGACGATACGGCCTTAGAACCGACTGTCCTGCCGCTTCGCTATCCGCTGCTGCTGGTAAACGGTTCTACCGGTATCGCTTCCGGCTATGCGACCAATATCGCCCCTCACAACCTCAATGAAGTCGTACGGGCTTCCATTTACCGTCTCCATCATCCGGAATGTTCCTTAGGGGAACTCATGGAGTTCATCAAGGGACCGGACTTCCCGACAGGCGGCATCGTCCAGGGAAAGAAGAACATCGAAGAGATCTTCTCTACCGGCAAGGGCAAGGTCATTCTGCGCTCCCGCTGCAGTATAGAAGAGACAAGGACGAATACCCAGATCATCGTCACCGAGATCCCGTATGAAGTCGTCAAATCCGACCTCGTCAAAGCCATCTCCAATCTCTATCTCGCAAAGGATATCGAAGGCATTACGGATATCCGGGATGAATCAGGAAGAAACGGTCTCCGCATCGTCATCGACCTCAAGAAAGACGCCAACGCGAAGGCCATCCTGAACTACTTATACAAGAATACGGACCTGCAGATCAACTATTCCTACAATATGATCGCCATCGTCGATCACCGTCCGAAACTGATGTCTCTGATGGACGCGCTGGATGCCTTTCTGGACCACCGCCGTCAGACCGTCCTCAACCGTTCTGTCTATCTCCTGAACAAGAAGAAGGCCAGACTCCACATCGTACAGGGTCTCATCAAGGCCGTCTCCATATTAGACAGTGTGATAGAGATCATCCGCCGTTCGGAAGACAAGAAAGACGCCAAGGAGAAGCTCTGCGAAGCTTTCCTCTTCACTGATGAACAGGCGGAAGCCATCGTCAATCTGCGTCTTTACCGTTTGTCCAATACCGATATCACACAGCTGAAGATGGAATTCGCGGAACTGACGAAGGACATCTCCTATCTGGAGTCTCTGATCAATTCCAAAGAGGTCATGGATTCTCTTCTGACAAAGGAACTCGAGGAAGTCAATAAGACCATCGTCACGCCGAGAAAGACCACGAT
>JAFOMB010000211.1 GCA_017419065.1 Erysipelotrichaceae bacterium
AGCGGTCAGGTCTCATCCGGCGGACAGACCAATCCATATTCCAGCATCACGTCTTCTTCCTACTCCAATCAGAACTACGCCAATCAGGCATCCGGTGACTTGATGCTGCAGCTGCTGGAGCTCTTCCTCACCGGCGATACCCAGTACACATCCAACCAGTCCTACACGTCCTACTATGATCCGGTCTTCTCCTTCCTCTTCGGAAGAAGCGTCGACACCAAGGCCATGGCAGACTACATCGCCGAGAACCACTTCGATGCCGACCTCAACTGGAAGGACGGCAAGATCACTCTCACCGATGAACAGTGGGAACTGGTCGATGATCTCAAGCTCAATGTCTTCGTCGAAGATGAAGACGGCTATATCGACTTAGGTACCGATAATACCTTCCTGATCGATGAAAACGGATCTCTGCTGGCAGACAAGAACTTCACATGGCTCGGCCTTTCTACAGACGGTGAACACTATGAGACGATGCCGTATACCCACATCTATACGGTCGGAGACCAGGATGACTACACGATCGTCGGCAGAGCCCCGATCAAGCTCAACGGCGAAGATGCCTGGCTGATCATCGTCTTCACAGATGAGGAGCCGAACGGTTTCGTCGCCGGTGTCAGCTATCCGGCCTATGGCGAAAACGACTATCCGCTCATCGGAAAGATCCAGCCGAGCGAGAACGTCGAAGAAAGCCTCGGCGGCATCGACTTCACGATCGACGGTACCACAGCTGTCACTTCTGACCTTCAGGGTCTCAAAGAAGGCGATCAGATCCAGTTCATCTGCGATCACTACGCCAAGGACGGCAGCTTCGACAGCGCCTACACCTTAGGCGAACCGCTGACTGTTACTGGGAACTTCTACATCGGCGATCTCGACCTCTCCGATTACAAGGTCATCGCCACCTACGAATTCACCGATATCTATCAGCAGCACTACTGGACCGCTCCGATCCAATAGAGCACCGATCAAACAAAACAAGACCGCTGTTATTCAGCGGTCTTTTCCTTTTCTTCGCAGTATTTCTTTACCTTCGGCAATACGATCAGAAACATGATCACATGTCCCACGAAGGTCATGATCCAGGAGATCGGATAGGTGATGTAGACATTGGAGATCAGCGGCGCTGCCTTGAAGACAGTCTTGATCCAGATGATACGGAAGACACAGACACCGAAGATCGTCACGATCATCGGCACCATGGAGTATCCCATACCGCGTAAGACACCGGACATGACATCCATAATACCGTCTAAGAAGTACCACTTCTCGACATAGGTGAAACGGTCTATCCCCGCGGCTATGACAGCCGGGGAATCCGTATAGATCTCTAAGAAGAATTCCGGAACGGCCATGACCACAGAACTGGCCAGGATGCCGGAGACGATGACCAGGACGAGGGAGAGAGCGGCCGTCTTCAGGATGCGGTCGTATTTCCGGGCTCCGTAATTCTGACCGATGAAAGTCTGTCCGGTCTGATAGAAGCCGTTCATGATCGAATAGGTGAAGTTCTCGATATTGACAGCCGCCCCGTTGCCGGCCATGACACTCGATCCGAAGGAGTTGACACTGGACTGTATCAGGACATTGGAGACTGAGAAGAGAGCGGACTGGATACCGGCCGGAAGACCGACCTTCATGATCTCGAAGAAGCTGTTCTTCTCCAGTCTGATCTGCCTTGGATAGAGCTTGAGATACCACTCTTCCTTCAATAAGGATAAAGTGATCAGCAGCGCTGAGATGACCTGAGAGACCACTGTCGCCACAGCGACACCTGCCACATCCATCTTGAAGACGATGACCAGCAGCAGGTTCAGCACGACATTGACGAAACCCGCGATCGTTAAGAAGAGCAGAGGTCTCTTCGTATCGCCCTTGGAACGTAAGACAGCCGCTTCAAAGTTATAGAGAAGGGAGAACGGGACTCCCAGGAAGTATATCTTCAGATACAGAGCCGAGAGATCGATGACATCTGCCGGGGAGTCCATCAGCTCCAGCATCCATCTCGAACCGAAGAAGCCGAAGACAGCCATGACAGCTCCCCCCAGTAAGGCAAAAGCCACCGAGGAATGTACCGCATCATGGACCTTGTCTTTTTCATCTGCACCTAAATATCTCGCCACGACGACATTCGTTCCGGTCGAGATACCAATGAAGCTGTTGACCAGAAGGCCTACCAGAGATCCTGTCGAAGAGACAGCTGCCAAAGAGTTGTCTCCCGCGAATTTCCCTACGACGATGATATCGGCCGCATTGAATAAGAGCTGCAGGATACTGCTTGCGACAAGAGGGAAATAAAATGCCAGCATATTCGGCAGAAGTTTTCCTTCTGTCATCGTGATCGATCTTCTTTTCATACGATACATTATATACAGAAAACAATTATGGACAAGATTTTTACCTGTATTTTTTGGTCCAGAATATTTTCTCCATTTACTTGCATAAAAAGGAAATTTTATGATATGATTTATAGGCATCAGTGAATGAATGCCAAGATGGAGGGGTAGCGAAGTGGCTAAACGCGGCTGACTGTAAATCAGCTCCCAACGGGTTCGGCAGTTCGAATCTGCCCCCCTCCACCACTTATTTGATCCACTTGGGATGTAGCCAAGTGGTAAGGCAACAGACTTTGACTCTGTCATTTCGCTGGTTCGATCCCAGCCATCCCAGCCAGGACTCGGTAGCTCAGGCGGTAGAGCATCTGACTTTTAATCAGAGGGTCCCGGGTTCGATTCC
>JAFOMB010000212.1 GCA_017419065.1 Erysipelotrichaceae bacterium
TCGGAAGTCTATTTTGAAGGCTGCATGCCGTTTGAAGAGATGGCCAGAAGGGGATACAAGACCCTTCTGTTCGGCCCCTGCAAGCCGGTCGGTCTCGAACATGACGGGATACGTCCGTATGCGGTCGTCCAGCTCAGGAAGGACAATGCGATCGACACCCTCTACAATATCGTCGGTTTCCAGACCCATTTGACCTTCCCGGAACAGAAGAGAGTCTTGCGTCTGATACCGGCTTTGAGGAACTGTGAGATCGTCCGCTATGGGGTCATGCACAGGAACACCTATATCAACTCTCCGAACGTCCTGAACGCGAATTATCAGATGATCCGCTATCCGAACATCTTTGTGGCCGGACAGATCTCTGGGGTGGAAGGCTATGTCGAATCGGCAGCCTCCGGTCTTTACGCGGCCTTACAGATGAGCCAGTACGTACAGGGCGGCATCAAGGAGGAACTGGGTGCCGATACGATGATGGGCGCCATGTCCCACTACATCTCCGATTCCCATATCACCAAGCTCGTGCCGATGAATGCCAACTTCGGCATCTTCCGCTGTACCTTTACCGGCAATAAGAAAGAAGCCAGGAAGTACTTCGTCGAGCACTCTCTGGAAGAAGTGCGGAAGTATAAGGAGAAACTCCATGGATGAGTACCGGGAGCGTTTTATCAGCTATATGAAGGAGAAGCGTTCCGGGTCTGCCCAGACGGCAGATGCCTATTCCCGGGATGTCACACGCTTTCTGGACTATCTGAAAGAAAAGGGGATCAGCGATCTCAAAGAGGTTGACAAGCTGACAGTCTATGACTATATCGAAGAACTGCGGAGCGGCAAGATCACGAGAGGCAAGATCTCCAACGCGACCTATGCCAGGAATATGAGTGCTCTCCGCAGCTTTTACCGCTACCTCTCCTTAAATCACATCGTGGAAGATAATCCCTTCCTCTCCTTCGGAAACATCCATGTGGAAAAGAACCTGCCGGATGTGCTGACCTTTGAGGAAGTGAATAATCTGTTCGACAGTTTCGATCTCGAGGATCCTCTCGAGGTGCGCAACAGGACCATCCTGGAGACGATCTACGCCTGCGGACTGCGTGTGAGCGAGTGCAGCGGACTGCTGCTGGATCATGTCGACCGGAAAGAGGGGATACTCCGGGTGACAGGAAAGGGAAACAAGGAACGCATCGTTCCCTACTATCCAAGGCTCGGAGAGCTCTTTGACCTCTATCTTTCGATGTACCGCAATGAGACAGCGAAGAAGGACTGTCCGTACTTTTTTGTCTCCAACCGGGGAGAGAAGATCTCTGTGCGCTCCATCCAGGTGATGCTGGAGGAAAGCCGTGTCCGTGCCGGTATCCGCATCCCTGTCCATCCGCATATGCTGAGGCACTCCTTCGCGACCCATTTACTGGACAACGGAGCCGATCTGAGAAGCGTGCAGGAGCTCCTGGGACACGAGAATCTCTCGACGACACAGCTGTATACCCACCTGACCTTTGACCGTCTCAAAAAGGCCGTCAATGACGCACATCCGCACAGCAAAGAGGATTGAATTTCCTCTTTATTTTATTTTTGACTATGCTATAATTAATAAGCATTTATGCGAATACACACACTGTGGATCGCCTGTTCCGTGCCGAAAGGTTAGCAGGTAAAGAAGCAGTGGAGGAGTAACGGAAAGAGAGGAAAATTTAAATGCAGTTAGTTACAATGCGCAAACTTCTGGAGAACGGCGTCCACTTCGGACACCAGACCAGAAAATGGGATCCTAAGTGCAAACCGTTCATCTACACGGCAAAAAACGGGATCTACATCATCGATCTGAACAAGACACAGGAAGACCTGGCTGTCGCTTATGCGAAGCTGAAAGAGATCGCTGAAAACGGCGGTAAAGTCTTATTTGTCGGAACGAAGAAACAGGCTCAGCAGATCGTCCTGGACGAAGCTACCAGAAGCGGCAGCTTCTACATCAACCAGAGATGGTTAGGCGGTACCCTGACAAACTTCCGTACGATCCAGAAGAGAATCAAGAGACTGCTTGAGATCCAGGAAATGGAAGCTTCCGGAACGATCAATGTCTATCCGAAGAAGGAACAGGCGATCATCCGTAAGGAAGCTGCCCGCTTAGAGAACTTCTTAGGCGGTATCAAAGATATGAAGAAGCTCCCGGACGCTGTTGTCGTCGTCGACCCGAAGGAAGACCACAACGCTGTTGCGGAAGCCAGAAAGCTCAACATCCCGGTATTCGGCTTAGCTGATACGAACTGCGATCCGGCATTTGTCGATTACGCTGTTCCGGCTAACGATGACGCCATCAAGTCCATCAAGCTCATGATGTCCTTACTGGCTGACGCGATCGTCGAATCCAAGGGCGGTATCCTCCAGGATGCTTATCAGGAAGGCGATGTCGAAAACGATATCACCATGGATGATGTCATCATCAACGTTGAAAAGCACGCTGAGGAACAGGAAAAGAGAAGAAGACAGAGAAACGAAGAGAGAATGAGAAACAACCAGAACAGAAGAGGCCGTTTCAATTCCGAAAAGCGTTTCATCTCCAGAAAGGCTGAAGGAGAAGAAGCTCCGAAGGCCGAGGCTCCGAAGGCTGAAGCTGCTCCGGCAGAAGCTGCCCCGGAAGTCAAGGAAGAAGTAAAGAAAGAGGAGGTCGCAGAATAATGGCGGTTACAGCTGCACAAGTCAAGGAATTACGTGAAATGACCGGTGCGGGCATGATGGATTGCAAGAATGCCCTGAAAGAAACCGACGGCGATATGGAAAAGGCCATTGACTGGTTAAGAGAAAAGGGTATCGCAAAATCTGCCAAGAAATCTTCCCGTATCGCAGCCGAAGGCTTATCCAAAATCGCTATCGACGGCAACAAGGCTGTCATCGTTGAGATCAACTCCGAGACAGACTTCGTCGCCAAGAACGAACAGTTCCTGACTCTGCTGGACTGTGTTGCCAAGACTATCCTGGCTGCAGAGCCGGCTGACAATGAAGCAGCTCTCGCTTTACCGGTAAACGGACACACACTGAACGATGAATTCGTCAATGCGACAGCTACTATCGGTGAAAAGATCGCGTTAAGAAGATTTGCCGTTGTCAGGAAGGCTGATGATGAGATCTTCGGTGATTACACTCATAACGGCGGTGCCAGAACAGCTCTCGTCGTCATGAAGGGCGGCGATGCCGAACTGGCTCACCACATCGCCATGCAGATCGCTTCCATGACACCGACCTATGTCCGTGAAACAGACATGCCGTCCGAGATCGTTGAACGTGAAAGAAACGTTCAGACACAGATCGTCATGAATGATGAAAAGTTCGCCGGCAAGCCGGAAAAAGTCATCCAGGGCGCGATCGAAGGAAAGATCTCGAAAGCATTAAAGGAAATGTGCCTGGTCGATCAGGAATACTTCCTGGATTCTTCCAAGAAAGTCTCCGCTGTTCTTAAGGAGAATGGTGCTGATGTCCGCTGCTTTGTCAGATACACTGTCGGTGAAGGCATCGAAAAGAGAGAAGAGAATTTCGCAGAAGAAGTTGCGAAGCAGATGGGTAACTAAAAGGACATTTTCAATGTCCTTTTTTCTAACGGAGGTTTTGTTATGTATAAACGTATCTTACTGAAACTCAGCGGAGAAGCTTTAGGTTCCAAAGAGAACGTCTTCGATATCGATGTCATGTCTGCCTTGGGCGCACAGATCCGCAAGATCGTAGAAGAAGGCTGTGAAGTCGGCATCGTTGTCGGCGGCGGCAACCTCGTCAGAGGAAAACAGTTTGAAAAGATCGGTCTCGACAGAGTCGCATCCGATCATATCGGCATGCTGGGAACGACACTGAACGCGATGGTCCTGGCAGCTGCTTTAGAGAAAAACGGCGTGTCCGCCAAGGTCATGTCCGCAACCCAGGTCGACGGTGTCGAGGGGATCGATGTCGAAAAGGCCAGAAAGCTCCTGAAGGAAAAGACAGTCGTCATCTTCGGCGGCGGTGTCGGCGAACCGTATTTCTCTACGGATACCGGCAGTGCGCTGCGTGCCAGCGAGATCAAAGCCGAGGTCATCTTCATGGCCAAGAACGGGGTAGACGGTGTCTATGATTCCGATCCGGATTCCAACCCGAACGCCAAACGGTTTGAGGAACTGAGCTTTGATGATATACTGAAATTGAATCTCAAGGTGATCGATCAGACTGCTGCCAGCTTATGCAAGGACAACGGCATAGATGCCTTCGTCTTCAACATGTCGGAAGAAGACAACATCTATAAAGCTGTGACCGGAAAAGCAGTCGGTACGGTCATCCATTCCGGAAAATAGGAGGCATTTATGGAAGAATTCGTTTTACTGGCGGAAGAGAAGATGGAGAAGACAGTCGATGTCTTTGAAAAGAACCTGACGAAGGTCAGAACAGGCAGAGCCAATCCGAATATGCTGGATGGCATTGAAGTCGACTACTATGGATCTCCGACTCCGATCAACCAGATCGCATCCATCAATGTTCAGGAAGGCAGAACACTGGTGATCAAGCCATATGACAGAAATTCTCTGAAGGATATCGAAAGAGCGATCAACACGTCTGACCTGCATTTACCGCCGCTCAATGACGGTACGGTCATCCGTTTAAGCGTTCCGCAGCTGACGGAAGAGACCCGTAAGGGATACTGCAAGGACGTCGACAAGATGGCAGAAGAAGCCAAGGTCGGCATCCGCAACGTCCGCCGCGATACCAATGACAGTATCAAGAAAGACAAGACGATCCCGGAGGATACCTCCAAGGACCTTCTGAAAGAGGTCCAGGATCTCACCGACAGCTTCATCAAGAAGATCGAGGAGATCGCTAAGGCAAAACAAAAAGAAATAATGACGATTTAATGGACAACACACTTCAGCATATAGCGGTCATTATGGACGGTAATGGCCGCTGGGCAAAGAAACAGCATAAGATACGGACCTTCGGCCATAAGAAAGGTGTCGAACAGGTCCGGGAAATTGCCATACACGCCAGCGAGTTAGGTATCAAATGCCTGACTCTTTATGCGTTTTCGACAGAGAACTGGAAAAGACCGGAGAAGGAAGTGAACTACATCATGTCTCTTCCGAAGGTCTTCTTTTCCAAGTATCTGAAGGAACTCATGGAAAACAACATCCGTGTCATGATGATCGGAGATGAGGGAAGGATCCCGGAAGAAGCCATGAGCATCTTCCGTCAGGCGATCAAAGAGACCTCCGGGAATACCGGGATGATCCTCAACTTCGCGGTCAACTACGGCGGAAGGGATGAGATCGTACGGGCAGCCAAGGCCTATGCGGAAGACTATAAGGAGGGGAAGGTGACAGACCTCGATGAAGAGAGCTTTGCCTCTTACCTCTATACCGGCGGTCTTCCGGAAGTCGATCTGCTCATCCGCACCAGTCATGAACTCCGCCTTTCCAACTTCCTCTTATATCAGCTGGCCTACAGTGAAATGATCTTTACCGAGACGCTCTGGCCGGATTTCACACCGGAAGAGCTGGACAGATGTATCGAGGAATACGGAAGACGCAAGAGAAGATTCGGAGGTGTCGATGAAACAGAGAGTGATTAGCGGCTTTATCGTCGCGGTGATAAGCTTCGGAGCAGCCCTGCTGGGCGGCTATCCGCTGTATGCCGTACTGGCCTTTGTGGGTTTCTACGGTCCCTATGAGATCATCTCCATCCGCAACAAGGAATCCAACAAATCCCTCTACTTCGCGATGATCCTCTACATCGCTGCCATCGTCTTTTTCCCGCAGCGCTCTGCCGGGATCACGATCCTGTTCATCATCACGCTGTTCTACCTGGCCATCGCCATCGAGAACATCTCCCTGTCGGATATCTCCTGTTCCCTGACGCTGACGATGATCATCGCCTATGCGATCTCGGGAGCCATACGTCTGTCCGCCATGAACCGGTATATCCTGGTGTATTTGATGCTGACGGGTTATGCGGCCGATACCTTTGCTTTCTTCGTCGGAAGGCGCTTCGGAAAGCACAAGCTCATCGAGCGCGTTTCTCCGAACAAGACCGTGGAAGGGGCGATCGGAGGCTGGTTCTTCTCTTCGCTGTTCTCCATCCTCTTAGGATATCTGTGCGGCTGGTTCGGCTTTGCGACATGGTTCGTCATTGTCAACTCCCTCGTGCTTCCGGTCGTCTCGGAACTCGGGGACCTCTCTTTCAGCTTCGTGAAGCGCAATTACGGCGTCAAGGACTTCTCGAATCTGATCCCGGGACACGGCGGTCTGCTTGACCGTATCGATTCCTTATTACTCTGCCTGCTGTTTTTCAGCTCTATGGTTTCCTTTTTATGAAAAAAATACTTTTATTAGGTGCCAGCGGTTCCATCGGCACCCAGACAGTCGATATCATCCGTTCTCATCCGGAAGAGCTGCAGCTCGTCGGAGCGAGTGTCGGAAAGAACAGAGAATATCTGGAGAGCCTTCTTCAGACTTTTTCTCTGGAATACGTCTACTGCATCGATACGGATCTTGAACTGGAGAGCCGTTATCCGAATACCCGCTTCTACTTCGGAAGCGATGGACTCAACCGCATCGTCAAAGAAGAAAGCTATGACCTCTTAGTCAATGCCTTAGTGGGCTTTGCGGGCTTCAAGCCGACGTTATTAGCGATCAATGAAGGCAAGAACATCGCCCTGGCCAATAAAGAGACCCTGGTCGCCGGAGGCGATATCATCATGAAGGCGGTGAAAGAGAAGGGGGTCGATCTCTATCCGATCGATTCCGAACACTCGGCCATCTTCCAGTGTCTGCAGGGACATGAAAAGAAGGATGTCAGAAGGCTCATCATCACCGGTTCCGGAGGCTCCTTCCGCGATCTCAAAAGAGAAGAACTGGCGGATGTGACTTTAAAGGATGCCCTGAAGCATCCGGTGTGGTCCATGGGCGCCAAGATCACCATCGATTCCGCCACCATGATGAACAAGGGCTTTGAAGTCATGGAAGCCCATCATCTCTTCGATATCGACTACGACCATATCGATGTCATCCTGCACAAGCAGTCCATCGTCCACTCCATGGTGGAATACGAAGACGGATCCACGATCGCGCAGCTCGGAGCTCCGGATATGCATCTGGCTATCAAATACGCCCTCTTATATCCGCGCCACAAGGCCGATGAGAAGACGAGCCGTCTTGACTGGGATATGCTGACCTCCCTCGATTTCAAGAAGATGGACTACAAGCGCTATCCGCTCGTCAAACTGGCGAAGGATGTCGGGAAGTACGGAGGAAACTTCGGAGCGATCCTGATCGGGGCCAATGACGAAGCTGTCTCGCTCTTCCTCCATGAGAGGATCAAGTTCTGCGAGATCGAATCCTATATCTTCCGCACCCTGGAAGCTGCCCGTTTCGTGAAGGATCCGGAACCGGAAGAGATCATCCGGGCCAATCAGTGGGCCATTGAATATGTCGATTCCCTCTGGGCCAACTCCTGAACGGAAGGCCCATAGTTATTTATCAAGTTGATTATGTTGAGTATCAAAGCTATACTGCTGTTTATTGTACTGTTATCAGTCATCGTCATCGTTCATGAATGCGGACACCTGATCGTGGCCAAGCTTTTCGATGTCTATTGTCAGGAATTCTCCGTCGGCATGGGACCAAAGCTCTTCTCTGTAAAGGGGAAGGAAACGGAATACGCCTTACGGGCGATCCCGTTCGGGGGCTTTGTCGCCATGGCCGGGGATACCGACAATGAACTGGAGACTACTGTCGATACCGAAAACATCCCGAAGGAGAGGACGCTGCCGGGCATCGCGCCTTGGAAGAGGATCCTCGTCATGATTGCCGGCATCGTCATGAACATCCTGCTGGCGACCGTGATCATGTCTCTGGTCCTGCTTCATATCGGCCAGTATTCCGTCTCCCCGGAGGCCTATATCAATACCGTTTCTCCGAACTCTCCTGCAGAGGCGGCCGGTCTGAAGGACGGTGACAGGATCCTCCATGCGGAACTGGAAAACGGCACATCCATTGCGCCGAAGACCTTCATGGAACTCAGTGCTTTCTTAGATACCTATGACGGCGTCGGAAAGATCTATCTGGAAGTGGAGAGAGAAGGGGAGACCCTCAACATCTCCGTCAAGCCGGAATACGACCAGAAAGAGGAGAGATACCTGATGGGCATCACCTCCAATCCCTATACCCTGGTGGAAGTCAACTGGAAGAACTGTCTCCATTACGCGATCGATCATCTCTCCATGATGACCTCACTGCTGATCTCTTCTTTACTCAACATCTTCCGGGGTGTCGGTCTCAAGAATCTCTCAGGACCGATCGGCGTCTATACGACGACAGCCCAGGCAGTCGAGATGGGGGCCCTCTACTACTTCCAGCTCATGGCGATGATCTCCCTCAATGTCGGGATATTCAACGCCCTGCCTTTACCGGTCCTGGATGGAGGAAGGGTCTTACTGACGTTTATTGAAATGATCATCGGACGTCCGATCCCGGAAAAGGTGCAGAACGCGATCATGTCTGTCTCGGTCGTCCTGGTCCTGCTTCTGTTTGTCTTCGTGACCTTCCAGGATGTCCTGAAGCTCTTCTAGGAGGATCTATGTTAGGAAAATATATATTAGTATTTCTGATATCCATGGTACCGCTGGTCGAACTCAGAGGGGCGCTGCCTTACGCTGCCTATCTGGGTCTCCCGGTGATACCTTCCTATATCGTCGCCGTCATCGGGAACATGCTGCCGGTGCCGGTCATCTATCTCTTCGCCAGAAAGGTCCTGGAATGGGGCAAGGATAAGCCGTACATCGGAAAGTTCTTCACCTTCTGCCTCGAGAAGGGGGAAAAGGCCGGAAGGAAACTGCAGGCAAAAGCGGGAAGAGGACTCTTCCTGGCCCTGCTTCTGTTTGTCGGCATCCCGATCCCGGGCACAGGCGCCTGGACGGGAACACTCGGCGCTTCCATGCTGGGACTCGGTTTCAGGAAGTCCACAGCAGCTGTCATGCTGGGAGTCCTGCTGGCAGGGGTCATCATGCTGTCGGCAGCTACCGGCGTATTCAGAATCATTGGCATCTAGGAGGAATCTATGAACATACTCGTTACCGGAGGAACCGGCTTTATCGGTTCCCATACCTGTGTTGAACTGCTGAACAACGGCCATCAGGTCGTCATTCTCGACAATCTCTACAACTCCAACATCCACGTCTTAGAGAGGATCGGAAAGCTGACCGGCGTCACTCCGAAGTTCTATGAGACGGACATCCGCGACAAGGAGGGACTCAAGAAGGTCTTTGAAGAGAATCGCTTTGACGCCTGCATCCACTTTGCGGGACTCAAGGCTGTCGGAGAATCTGTTTCCAAGCCGCTGTTCTACTATCAGAACAATATCGAAGGTTCTCTGAATCTCTATGAATGCCTGATCGCCTACGGTGTCAAGAACATCGTCTTCTCTTCGAGTGCCACTGTTTACGGCGACAACTTCGAAGCCCCGTTCAAAGAGGAATACGGCAGAGGAACGACGACGAACCCGTACGGAAGCACCAAGCTGATGAACGAGATCATCATCGAAGATCTCTGCAAGGCCAACGAGGGCATGTCCGCGGTCTTATTGAGATACTTCAACCCGATCGGTGCCCATGAATCCGGACTCTTGGGCGAAGTGCCGAACGGCATCCCGAACAACCTGGTCCCGTATATCGCCAGAGTGGCAGAAGGCAAGCTGGACCGTCTCAACGTCTTCGGCGATGACTACGATACTGTTGACGGTACCGGTGTCAGAGACTACATCCACGTCGTCGATCTGGCCAGAGCCCATGTCAAGGCCGTAGAATACGCAGACAAGCATACAGGATGCGAAGTCATCAACGTCGGCAGCGGCAAGGGCTACAGTGTCCTGGAAGTCCTGCACGCCTATGAGAAGGCCTGCGGAAAGACACTGCCGTATGTCGTAGCTCCGAGAAGGCCGGGTGATATCGCTACCTCTTATGCGGCAACTGACAAGGCCAAGGAACTGCTGGGATTTGAAACGGAATACGACATCGAAAAGATGTGTGCGGATTCTTATCACTTCTCGGTCATGAATCCGAACGGTATTGAATAACTATAAATTTATCGATAAATAGTACATTAAAAACATCATTGAATATGTTGACATATTTCATGATGTTTTTATATACTTTAGTTGTGAGCAGAAAAGTCTCTTTTCAGAATATGCTGGACTCCCTGATCCCGATCTCGGTACTCAATCAGGGAAAGGCAGCCAAGATCATTTCTTCGCTCCAGAAGGATGAAGTGAAGATCATCGTCAAGAACAATGAGCCGATGGCGGCGATTGTTCCTATTTCACGTTTCTCGGAACTCTGCGAGACAGAAGAGAAATGGCTGTCGGAAAGGGAAAAGGAAAATGAGTAAACAGAGAAGGGTACGCAAAGACCGTGTTTTTCTGCTGATCATAGCAGCCATCGTCCTGGTATGTCTGATCGGCGTCGCCATATTCTTTCTGATGGATGAACCGGAGAAACCGGCAGACCCGGTAAAACCGGATGTTCCAAGCGATGTGACAAAGAAGACCGTTTCCACGGAACTCCTGGACTATGAAGTCTATGAAGACAGGGAAGGGGAACTGGGCTTTGATTTCGTTCTGGCAAAGATCCGCTTCAAAGCGGAAGAGAGCGCCGATTTCGATCTGAAGGATCTCGAGACTTCCCAGAAGGTCAATCTTTCCGATACAGAGAAATACACAAAGAAACTCACAGAGAAGAAATACAGTCTTGAAGACAAGAATGTTTCCAGGAAGATCAATACCATCAACAAGGAAGCCGATGCCTGGGTCTTTGTCCCTGTGACGAAAAAGGAAAGCAGCATCGTCCTCTACAACAAGCAGGACGGCTACGGCATGAGCATCGACCTCACAAAGAACATCAGGGAACTCTCCTCCTTAAAGAAAGAGAGCGACGGTAATGTCGTCGATGACTTGGGACGCTATGACATCCGCATCTCGGATTCTTTCGTCTCGACCATGATGATGAAAAACGGAGAAGACTATGCCTTCCCGTCTGATTCGACTGTCTATACATTCAAACTGAAGATCAACGAAGCGGAAGAGGGGATCCGTATCCTCGACGCGGAATTCGTCCAGACCTCTACCGGGAATACCTATAAGGCGCTTGATTCGTCCTATGAGTCCCGCAAGCTCGACAATATCATCGGCAGAAACCTCGCGGAAGTCGATGACAGCATGGCTCTCTTCTTTGAAGTCTATGAAGAGGGCGGCTCTCATGACTATACCGGTACTTTACGTCTCAGTTTCTCCGGCTCGGAAGGCTGGAAGGAATTCTCCACAGAACTGCGCTGATCATGAAAAGAAAACTGTTTCTCATTCTCCTGTGTCTGAACATGCTGATACCGTGTATCGGCATTTTTGCAGGAGAAAAGGTCCATGCCGGCATGGAGACGGATTACGCCTATCACTGTGCTGTCAACTATGAGATCTCTGAGATCGGTGACGACGGCGCTTTACGATACGTGAGCTGTCATTCTACCTACGAGGACGCAAAGGCTTCCTTTGACGGCATGAACGGCGACTATGTCATCCGCAACCGCTACTCCCTGTCTCCGACAAAGATCGTGGCGATGAAGTCCGGCTATGTCTACACCTATCCGGGAAGAAGCGGCAGCATCACGATGAAGATCTATGAACTGCCTTCCTTCAAAACGGAAGAGGCGACCTATACCTATCTGACCAACCACTGGCAGATGGAATACGTAGATACCTATCGCGTCTATGACAACGGTACCGGCTGCGTCCATGTGAATCTGCAGGGCTATGACGGCTATACCGATCTGGAATACACCGATCTCGTCCCCAGCAAATACATCGATCTCGGTATCGGGATCTGGCTGGGCGGCTATAACAGCTATGAATCCGAAAGTCCGTTCTATGTCATACCTCGTGCCGACTACTATGAAGTCGTCCGCAACGGGAACTATCTCGATCTGCGTTTCGTCTATCATCAGATGTATCCGAAGAAGAACAGCTGGGAACCGGTCACCTATACCACTGTCATCGGTCCGGCCATGCCTTTTATGGAAGAGGGGAAGCGCTACTACTCCTCCAACGGCTATGACTTCTATAACGATACGAAGGGAATGTCCTACGCGGGAAGCGGTCTGAACTACTACAATTATCTGCCGCTCAGATCCCGTACTGCCATCTCAGCCAACGTACTGGAGAGCTATCTCAACTCCAAGATCGGCAGCACCTATTCCGCACTAAGAGGCAATGCCCATTACTTTACGGAATATCAGGAGATCTACGGCATGAACGCCCTCCTGGTCTACTCCATGGCTTTACACGAATCGGCGTATGGTACCCATGGCTATGCGACGAAGTACTACAACTTCTTCGGCTGGTCAGCCTATGACAGCAATCCGTCCAACGCAACGCATTACAATGACGCTGCCGGCGCGATCAGAGCTCATATGGGCTACAATCTGACGGCCTACCTGGATACTTATGACTGGCGCCACATGTCCTCTTCTCTTGGAAGCAAGGGCACCGGCATCAACGTCCAGTATGCCTCCGATCCTTACTGGAGCCTCAAGATCTCTTCCTACGCCTATGACATCGACAAGTACGCAAACAACTACAACGGCAGTCTCACGGACTACGACACCTATGAGATGGCTGTGGTCTTACAGACCGGGACGCCGGTAAAGACAGCTCCAAACGCGAACGCGTCGAATTACTATACGATCCACGCCGGACGCTCTCCTTACTATCTCCATAACTATACGGTCATCGTACTGGAGAGACAGGACGGCTACGCCAAGATACAGACGACCAATTCCATCCTCAACGGTGTCGTCTATACCAACAAGGGCGCTTCCGATTCGAATCTCATCCTCTACAACTTCGATCAGTCCGTCGGCTATATCGCCGATTCCGCGCTTCTCTATCAGAAAGCCAGAGAGCCGGGGAGCTTTATCGGCAACGTCGACAGGCTGAGTCTGGATGAGACGACATTATCGCTCAGAGGCGTTTCCTACCGGGAATACCTGGAAGCAGCTGATCCAAGTGCCATCCATGTATCTGCCAAACTGAAAGGCCCGATCGAGAGGAGTTACGCCTTACCGGTCTCTGTGAACGGGGATGAAGTCAAATACTGGGCCGACATCAAAGTCAACGATCTTCCGCTAGGTGACTATACCGTCTCCATCAGCACGCATTATGATGATGCGGCAGAGTATGACGGCTCCTTCCTGGCAAGTTTTGAAGACCTGCCGTCTGCCCGTATCATGGACAACGGTCTGGTATCGCTCAGAAAAGAAAACAACGTGATGGTGATCAGCGTTTCCAGTCTTTTAGGAGCTGTGGATGCGATCGACCGCTATTCCGGTTCCAATCGCTATAAGACTTCCATACGTGCTGCGGAAGCTCTCCGGGAGACAATGGGGATCGGGGCCTTCGATGCGTTCGTCCTGACGACCGGGAAGAACTTCGCTGATGCCCTGAGTGGTTCTGTCTTTGCCTCTTCAATGAATGCGCCGCTGCTTCTGATCGATGAAAGCGCTGCAGGATCCATCGTGGACTACATCCGCATCAGAGGAAGCGAAAACGCCAAAGTATACGTCCTGGGCGGGGAAGGGGCTGTCGCCTCCTCCTGGCTCTCCGGCATCTCCTCTGACAGGATCATCCGCTATCAGGGAAAAGACCGCTACGATACCAACCTGCAGATCCTGAAGTCACTGAACAGGGAAAGCGGGATCCTGCTGGTCGCCTCCGGAAGTTCCTATCCGGATGCCCTGTCGGCTTCTTCACTTCCATATCCGCTCATGTTGACAGCGAAGATGCTGAAGCCGGAACAGAAGGAATACCTGAGAGAGAATCCGCCGCAGAAGATCTATATACTCGGAGGAACCGGTGCTGTCTCCGTGGAACTCGAAGAAGAGCTGAAAGGCTATGGCGAAGTGGTGCGTATCAGCGGCAGCAACCGCTATGAGACCTCTGTGAGGATCGCCGAGACCTTCTTTGAAGGCAATACCGGGATCCTGATGATATCGGGAACCAATTATCCGGACGGCTTATCCGCAGGACCTCTGGCCGCTTATAAGAACATGCCGGTCATCCTCCTGAAGGAAGGATCTGCTTCCTATGCCCGGAATTACGTTTCAGCAAGAGGACTGACAGAGGCGGTCGCGGTAGGCGGTACTGCCATTCTGAAGGACAGTGTGCTATTATCAGTATTTGAAAACAAGGACCTTGTGATCGCAAGATAAAGGAGAAGATATGTATTTTTTCAAAAGACTGTTTCAGATAGATGTTAAGAGGATGTTTACGACTATTAAAAAGATCGCCAGGAGATCGCATAAGCCGTTCCTCTTCATCTTCCTTGATGTCATCAACTGTGCCTTCCGCTATGGGGCAGGCTATATGGACTACTTCGTCTTCAACTTCGAGGAATTAAGCGCCAAACAGAGGGAGACCTATATCACCCGTACTGTCAACAACAACTACTTCCTGAAGATGAATGATCGAAGCTACTATCACATCTTCAATGACAAGACAGAATTCTTAGAGATATACAAAGAGTTCATCAGGAGAGATCATATCGATCTGAGGACCTGCAGTGAAGAAGATTATGAAGCCTTCGTGAAGAAACATCCGGTCTTCATGGGAAAACCGGTAGACGGCCAGTGCGGCTACGGCATCGAGATCGTCGATACCCATGGCCGGGATCTCAAGGAAGTCAAAGCGGAACTGGAGAGAAAGACCCAGTATCTCTTAGAAGAAAAGATCGTCCAGAACGAAGAACTGAGCAGGTTGTATCCTTGTTCGATCAACACGATCAGAGTCGTGACCTGTTATAAGAACGGGGAGTGCAGCATCCTGTTTACAGCCCTCCGTATCGGCAACAATGGCAAGCATGTCGACAACTTCAACAACGGCGGCATGTTCTCGGTCATCGATGAAGACGGTGTCATCCGAAAACCGGCTATCGATAAGGAGGGGGTGGAATACGAGATCCATCCGTATACCGGTACACCGATCATCGGCTTTAAGATCCCGATGTTCAAAGAGATCATCGAACAGTGCAAGAAGATGGCAGCCATCACCCCGCAGGTAGGCCTTACCGGCTGGGATATGTGTGTAACAGACAAGGGGATCGATGTCGTCGAAGGCAATCAGCTGCCTGGCTACGACATCTATCAGTCAAGATGCCATCTCAATAAAGACCGCATGGGTCTCAAGCCGAGATTCGACGCGGCCATCTACAAAGACTGACAAAAGGCCTCAGAAGAGGTCTTTTCTTATACGTTTATAAAATAAATACAACTGTTCATTTTTCCGGAGATGGAAACAGGCTGTACAAATGACTCCTTTCTTTCTCCGGATAGGGGAATTCTTTTCTTTTTATATAGAAATGGGTACTCGAAATGCGTTATAATAGTTTCGGCAATTTAGGAGGACAATGAAATGGAAAAAGTATTTCAATCCATGGATGGGAATACCGCTACCGCCCATTGCGCGTATGCGTTCACTGAAGTAGCGTGTATCTATCCGATCACTCCGTCTTCTCCGATGGCTGAAGTTATCGATACCTGGGCAACTGAGGGTAGAAAGAACATCTTCGGCCAGACGGTCAAGGTTGTGGAAATGCAATCGGAAGGCGGCGCTGCCGGAGCTATCCATGGCGCCTTACAGGGAGGTGCTTTAGCAGCTACCTTCACTGCTTCTCAGGGCTTCTTACTGATGATCCCGAACATGTACAAGCTGGCTGGCGAACTCCTGCCGGGTGTTATCCACACATCCGCCAGATCCTTAGCAGGCAGAGCTCTGTCTATCTTCGGTGACCACCAGGATATCTACTCCGCAAGACAGACGGGCATGTGCATTCTCGCATCCCACTCTGTTCAGGAATGTATGGACCTCGCCGGTGTCGCTCACTTAAGCGCCATCAAGGGTTCCTTACCGTTCATCCACTTCTTCGATGGATTCCGTACATCTCACGAGATCCAGAAGATCGAAGTCATGGATCAGGAATTCCTCAAGAGCCTCGTTGACATGGAATGTGTCGAGAAGTTCAAAGCCAACGCTCTGAACCCTCATTCCAACCCGGTCGCCAGAGGCGGTGCGGAAAACGATGACATCTACTTCGCTGCCAGAGAAGCCGCTAACGGCTACTATGACGCAATGCCGGATATCGTCGCCTACTACATGAAGAAGATCTCCGAACACACCGGAAGAGACTATGCTCCGTTCACATACTACGGTGATCCGGAAGCTGATAAGGTCATCATCGCGATGGGTTCTGTTACAGAGACGATCAAGGAAACGATCGATGCTTTACGCGAACAGGGCGAAAAGGTCGGTCTCATCAAGGTCCATCTGTACCGTCCGTTCTCTCTCAAGTATCTCGAAGCTGTTCTTCCGGCAACTGCCAAGAAGATCGCTGTCCTCGACAGAACGATCGAATCCGGCGCCAGAGAACCGTTATTCTTAGATGTCTGCAACGCTTTACGTCATCACACAGACCTCACGATCGTCGGCGGCCGTTACGGTTTATCTTCCCGTGACACTGCTCCGAACCAGATCAAGGCTGTCTATGATGAACTGAAGAAGGATGCTCCGGCTGAAGAATTCACGATCGGTGTCGATGATGATGTCACACATCTCTCCTTACCAGTCGATCCGGATTTCCATGTATCCGCAGACTACACATCCTGCCTCTTCTATGGTCTGGGTTCTGATGGTACTGTCGGTGCCAACAAGTCCTCCGTCAAGATCATCGGCGACAATACCGATCAGTATGCGCAGGCTTACTTCCAGTACGACTCCAAGAAGGCCGGCGGTGTCACAAGATCTCACCTGAGATTCGGTCCGACACCGATCCGTTCTACTTACTATGTCGATAACGCTGACTTCATCTCCTGCTCTCTTGATTCCTACTGCTTCAAGTATGATATGATCAAGAACCTGAAGAAGGGCGGTACCTTCTTACTGAATACGACATTCGCTCCGGAAGAACTCGAACAGCACCTCCCGAACAGAATGCTGGCTCAGTTAGCGAAGAAAGAAGCCAAGTTCTATATCATCGACGCTACCAAGATCTGTGCCGAGATCGGCATGGGCAGAAGAACCAACACGACTTTACAGTCTGCCTTCTTCGCTCTGAATGAACAGATCATGCCTTATGACAAGGCTCTTGACCTCATGAAGTACATGGCTAAGAAGACTTACTCCAGAAAGGGTGAGGATGTCGTCGCCATGAACTACAAGGCCATCGATGCCGGTAAGGCAGGTCTCGTCGAGATCCCGGTCAAGCCGGAATGGGCTGACCTCGAATACGACGCCAACCTCTTCGAAAAGACTGGCGACGCTTACTTCGACAACCATGTCCAGATGATCAACGCCCTCAACGGCTATGATCTCCCGGTCTCCAACTTCTTAAAGTACGGATTACCGGACGGCTCCTTACAGCCGAACGTCTCCTTCCGTGAGAAGAGAACGATCGCTGTCCAGGTCCCTAGATGGAATCCGGAAAACTGTATCCAGTGTAACTTCTGTTCGATGGTATGTCCGCATGCGACGATCCGTCCGGTCTTACTGACTGATGAAGAGATCGCTGCTGCGCCGATGGCATTCGAAACGGTCCCGGCTATGGGCAAGGGCGTCGAAGGCATCAAGTTCAGAGTCCAGGTCTCTCCGGCTAACTGTGTCGGATGTGGTCTCTGTGCTGCGGAATGTCCAGGGAAGGCCGGCAACAAGGCCCTCACTATGGTCGACATCAACCTCGAACTCGACAAAGAGCCTCTGGCAGACTACCTCTTCAAGAAGGTTCCGGCCAAGACTCAGTACTATCCGACAAATACTGTCAAGGGTTCTCAGTTCCTGAAGCCTTACTTCGAAGTTTCCGGTGCGTGCCCGGGCTGCGGTGAAGCTCCTTACTACAAGCTGGTCTCTCAGCTCTTCGGTAAAGACATGATGGTCGCCAACGCTACTGGCTGCTCCATGATCTACTGCTCCAGTGCTCCGTCTACACCGTTCGTCAAGGACGAAAACGGCGAAGGTATCGCATGGGCTAACTCCTTATTCGAAGATAACGCTGAATACGGCTTCGGTATGGCTGTCGCTCAGAACTACAAGGAAGCAAGGATCCTGTCCATCATGGAACAGAACCTCGATTCCGACTGCGGCGAAGTCTTCAAGAAGTACCTCGAAGCAGGCAATGACAGAGACGCTCAGAGAGCTCTCAAAGATGAGGTCATCGCAGCTGTCAAGGCTTCTTCCAACGAAGCTGTCAAGGAACTCCTCGACTTCGAAAGAGACCTCGTCTCCAAGTCTGTCTGGATCGTCGGCGGCGACGGCTGGGCATACGATATCGGCTACGGCGGACTTGACCACGTTCTCGCCAACAATCTGAACGTCAACGTCCTCGTTCTCGATACAGAAGTCTACTCCAACACCGGCGGTCAGTCCTCCAAGTCTTCTCAGGCTGCTTCCATCGCGAAGTTCGCAGCCGGCGGTAAGGCTACAGCGAAGAAGGACCTCGGTCAGATCGCTATGGCATACGGCCATGTCTATGTCGCTTCCATCGCTATGGGTGCCAACAGACAGCAGACCATCAATGCCTTAAGAGAAGCAGAAAGCTACGACGGACCATCTCTCGTCATCGCTTACTCTCCATGTGCCGAACAGGGTATCCGCGGCGGTATGGCTACTCAGCAGAAGGTCGAAAAGAACGCTGTTGAATGCGGCTATACAGTCCTGTACCGTTTCGATCCGCGCAAGGAGAACCCTCTCACGATCGATTCCAAGGAACCTGACTGGGATAAGTTCCATGACTTCCTCATGAACGAAAACAGATACAATCAGCTGCCGAAGATCAGAGGCGCAGAAGTTGCCGAAGAACTCTTCGCCAAGACGAAGTCTGATGCCCAGAGACGTTACAACCGCTTAAAGGCGATGCTGTAATCGTTCCTCCAATCAAAAACATTTGAAGACCGGTCCAGAAGACCGGTCTTTTTCTATTTCCGGTGTATAAGTGTTGACGGAAAGGGAAAGCTGTGAAACAATATAATCGGTAAAAAGATACCGATAAAAGAATACCGAACTATGGAAAACAAGAAGAAAGCAACTGCCAGACAGATGGAGAGATATCCGCTGTACCTGGCCTATCTCAAAAAGCTTCAGAGCAGGGGAGTCTCCATCGTGACATCTCCTTCTTTGGCGAAGATCTTTCATTCTTCCGAGGAACAGGTCCGCAAGGATCTGCATCTGATCTCCCGTTCTTCCGGGAAACCGGGAAGCGGCAGGAACGTCCATGAACTCATTGAAGATATCGAGGACTTCCTCGGTTATCATCATCAGAAGTACGCTATCGTCTGCGGTGTCGGAAATCTCGGTTCTGCCTTTATGGGATATACAGGCTTCTCAAAAGCCGGTATAGAAGTCCTGGGAGGCTTTGATATCGACAAGTCCAAGACCGGGACCTTCGTCAGAGGAAAGAGAGTCTTCTCCATGAAGAAACTCCAGACCATCGTAAAGGATTCCGATATCCGCATCGCCATTCTCACCACACCTGTTGAAGCAGCTCAGGAGTGTGCCGACCAGCTGGTCGCAGCCGGTATCCGTGCCATCCTGAACTTCGCTCCGACTCATCTACAGGTCCCGGAAGACATCAATGTCCTCAACGTGGACTTAGCCGCCACATTATCTGTGTTAGCCCAGAACATCATAGAAAAGGAGAGCGAATATGAGTAAGGACAACCCTGTCAGCATCACCCCGCAGGAAGAGGTGAACACCCTGGTCGAAAATGCCCTGAAGGCATTGGAGGCTTTTGAAGACTACGACCAGGAGAAGATCGACTACATCGTCGCGAAATGTTCCGTAGCAGGTCTTGATCATCACGGCACCCTGGCGAAACTTGCCGTCGATGAGACCAAGAGAGGCGTCTTTGAAGACAAAGCTACCAAGAACCTGTTTGCCTGCGAGTATGTCGTCAACAACATGCGCTATCTCAAGACGGTAGGCGTCATCTCCGAAGATCCGGTCACCGGTATCACAGAGATCGCTTCCCCGGTCGGTGTCATCGCCGGTATCACGCCGGTCACCAACCCGACATCTACAGCGCTGTTCAAATCTCTGATCTGTTTAAAGACGAGAAATCCGATCATTTTCGCCTTCCATCCGAATGCCCAGGAATCTTCCAAGGCCGCTGCCAAAGTCATGTATGACGCGGCTATCGCAGCCGGAGCGCCGGAGCACTGCATCCAGTGGATCGAACATCCGAGCATGGATGCGACCAGCGCCCTGATGAACCATCCGGGTGTCTCTACCATCCTGGCCACCGGCGGCAACGCCATGGTCAAGGCAGCCTACAGCTGCGGCAAGCCGGCTATGGGTGTCGGCGCCGGAAACGTTCCTGCCTATATGCATAAGGACTGCAACGTCGAACAGGCTGTCAATGACATCGTCTTATCCAAGTCTTTTGACAACGGCATGATCTGCGCTTCGGAACAGGCCGTCATCATCGATGAGGACATCTATGATGAAGCTCTTGGATTCTTCAGGAGATTCCGTGCCTATGTCGCCAATAAGAAAGAAAAGAAACTCCTCGAGAAGTTCATGTTCGGAGTCTCCAGGAAAGAAGACTATCCGAATGGCAGACTCAACCCGGCTGTCGCCGGCAAGTCCGTCCAGTGGATCGCCGAACAGTCCGGCTTCAGTGTTCCGGAAGATGCCTCCATCATCCTGGTACCGTGTGAGGAAGTCGGCGTCAATGAACCGATGAGCCGTGAAAAGCTCTCCCCGGTCCTGGCTTTATTCAAGGTCAAAGATGAGAAAGAAGGCTTCGAAAGAGCCCGTCAGATGGTTGAATTCAACGGTCTGGGCCACTCGGCTGCGATACATTGCCACGACCAGGAACTCGCAGACGCCTTCGGCAAGGAAGTCAAGGCCATGCGTATCATCTGGAATTCCCCGTCATCCTTCGGCGGTATCGGCAACGTCTATAACTCCTTCTTACCGTCTCTGACACTGGGCTGCGGCAGCTATGGCCACAACTCGATCGGCGGCAATGTTTCCGCTGTCAACCTTCTGAATATCAAGAAAGTAGGAAAGAGGAGAAATACGATGCAATGGTTCAAAGTTCCGCAGAAGATCTACTTCGAGAGAAACTGCATCCAGTATCTCTCGACCTGCCGTGATATCAATAAAGCCTTTATCGTCACTGACCGAGGCATGGTCGATTTAGGCTTCGTCAACCGCATCACCGATCAGCTCAACAACCGGCGTTATCCTGTTCAGATCCAGCTGTTCTGCGATGTCGAACCGGATCCGGATATCGAGACTGTCAGAAGGGGTGTCCAGCTCATGGAAGCCTTCAGGCCGGATACGATCATCGCCTTAGGCGGCGGCTCCTGTATGGATGCGGCCAAGGGCATGTGGATCTTCTATGAACATCCGGAAGTCAACTTCGACGATCTGAAGCAGAAGTTCATGGATATCCGGAAACGTGCCTTCAAGTATCCGGAACTGGGCAGAAAGTCCAAGCTCATCTGCATCCCGACGACATCGGGTACGGGTTCGGAAGTTACCCCGTTCGCCGTCATCTCCGATAAGGCCAACAACAAGAAGTATCCGCTCACCGACTACTCCTTAACACCGACAGTAGCTCTGGTCGATCCGGAATTCACGACGAACCTCCCGGCCAAGGCCACAGCCATGACCGGTATGGATGTCCTGACCCATGCGATCGAGGCCTATGTCTCCGTCATGGCTTCCGATTATACCGATGGATTAGCCTTGAAAGCTATCCAGCTCGTCTTCGAGTATCTGCCAAGAGCCGTCAAGAACGGCAAGAAGGATCTCGAAGCGAGAGAGAAGATGCACAATGCGGCGACGATCGCCGGTATGGCCTTCGCCAATGCCTTCTTAGGTATGACGCACTCCCTGGCCCACAAGGTCGGTGCCGAGTTCCATACCGTTCACGGCTATACCTGCGGTATCCTCTTACCGCATGTCATCCGCTACAACGGCACGGTCCCGACAAAACTCTCTGTCTGGCCGAAGTACAACACCTACTGTGCTGACAAGAAGTATCTCGAGATCGCAAGACTCGTCGGCTTAAAGGCTGATACACCGGAAGAGGGAACGAAGGTCCTTGCGGAAGCTGTCCTGGATCTCATGAGAGAAGTCGGACTGGATCCGAACTTCGAAGCCTGCGGCATCAGTGAGGAAGAGTGGAACAGCAAGCTCGACCGTATCGCCGTCCTGGCCTACGAAGATCAGTGTTCTCCGGCCAACCCGCGTGTCCCGATGGTCGAAGACATGGTGGAGATGCTGAAGACAGCCTACAGAGGAAACTAAGCACACTCAAGGAATATAAAGAAAGACATCGGTTGATCCGATGTCTTTTTTCTTACTGCTGGAAAGATCAGACAGCTGAGATGAATCTCTACTGATGATGTCTTTGATCGTAGCGGTAGAGAGCTTCCAGAGCCGTTTCGATTTCCCGCTTCTCGCCGATGGCTGATAAGTTAGCACCGTCCACATAATCACCGATGGATTCCGAAGTATCCTGACCATACAGAACGACATTGTTCAGTATGGAAGCGGTTTTGGCACCACGGATCCTTCCGATGGTAAACAGAGCCGCGGATTCGAAATCTGATCCCAGTACTCCTAAAGAAGACCAGTATTTCTCTTCTTCGGCGTTGGTATCGTGGTAGAAAGTCTCATGCGACTGGATGATACCGACGTGATAGTCATAGCCGAAGTCCTTTGCACAGTCCTGTAAGAGCTGCAGGAGTTCGCTGTCCGGTACAGCAGGATAGCGCAGATCGACATAGGTCCTGGAAACTCCGTCATCTCTGACGGCACCGGAGCCGAATAAGAGATCTCCCAGTTTGATATCTTTCTGTAAAGCACCGCAGGAGCCGATGCGGATCATGCATTCGACACCGATATGACGCAGTTCTTCTACGGCTAAGGAACAGGAAGATCCTCCGACACCGGTCGAGATGGCGATGACCGGGACACCTTTATACGTTCCTTTGATAGAGCGGAATTCCCGGTTGTATTCCAGTTCTTCGACGTTTTCAAGGAAGGGAATGATGCGGTCGATCCTGGCAGGATCTCCCGGCATGATGGCGTATTTCGCATTCACAGATGCATCCAGCTGGATGTGAGCTTCTTTCATGATATTCCTCCGTTATCCTACTACCATGATAACACTTCTGTCTCTTGAAAAGAGAAGGGGAAGAGACTAGAATATCGATGTAAGGAGGAACTAACATATGATCAAGACGACAGTAAAGATAGACGGCATGTCCTGCGGGATGTGTGAAAGTCATGTGAACGATACGATACGGAATCACTTTCCGGTGAAAAAGGTGAATTCCAGCTATAAGAAGGGCATTGCAGAGATCCTCTCGGAAGAAGGGGTCTCAGAGGAAAAACTGAAGGAAGCCCTCGATCCTACGGGATACAGGGTTCTCTCGGTAAGCAATGAAGAGTATAAGAAGAAAGGGCTGTTCGGATTCTAGATCCGGACAGTTTTTTATATGTTAGATAAAACAAATATTAGTTGACACTAACGTTAGTTTAAACTAATATAGATTTGTTAGAAGAGTCTAACTTTTAGAAAGGAAGTTGAAATCATGATGCCATTATCGTTTGCGGAAGCAGGAGAGGAAATGACGATACAGAGTATCGGAGGAAGACCGGATGTCCGACAGCACCTGGAGACCCTCGGTTTTGTGCCGGGCAGCAAGGTGACGGTCGTCTCGTCGATCAACGGGAATCTCATCGTCAATGTCAAGGATACGCGTGTCGCTGTCGATAAGTCGCTGGCGAACAAGATCATGATTTAAAAAGGGGGAACAGATGAAAACATTACGTGATGTGGCGATCGGTTCTACCTGTGTCGTCAAGAAACTGCACGGGGAAGGCGCGATCAAGAGAAGGATCATGGATATGGGCGTCACCAAGAACGTCGAGATCTATGTCCGCAAAGTTGCACCGCTCGGAGATCCGATCGAAGTAACTGTCAGAGGCTATGAACTTTCCATCAGGAAAGAAGATGCTGAGAAGATCGAAGTAGAAACGGAGGAAGGAAGATGAGTGTCCGTATAGCTTTAGCCGGTAACCCGAACAGCGGTAAGACGACCCTGTTCAATGCCCTGACGGGTTCCAACCAGTTCGTAGGTAACTGGCCGGGTGTCACTGTTGAGAAAAAAGAAGGCAAGCTGAAGAAACACGACGATGTCGTGATCACTGACCTTCCGGGTATCTATTCCTTATCTCCGTATACCCTGGAAGAAGTCGTTGCGAGAAACTATCTGATCGGGGAAAGACCGGATGCCATCCTGAATATCGTCGATGGTACCAACCTCGAAAGAAACCTCTATCTGACTACGCAGCTGGCTGAACTGGGTATCCCGGTCGTTGTCGCCATCAACATGCTGGACCTTCTGGAAAAGGAAGGCAACAGTATCGATACTGCCAAGCTCTCCAAAGAATTAGGCGTCAAGATCGTCTCGATCTCCGCTTTAAAGGGCACCAACATCCAGGAAGCTGCTGAAGAAGCTGTCAAGGCTGCTTCCCAGAAGAAGTCTCTGCCTGTCCATGAATTCAGTGAGAATGTCGAAAAGGCTCTCTCCGAGATCGGCGATCTTCTCTCTGTTAAAGAGGAAGAAAAGAGATGGTACGCTGTCAAGGTCTTCGAAAGAGACTCCAAGGTCTTAGAACAGCTGAATCTCTCCGGTGACGCTCTGAGAAGAGCAGAAGAGATCACAAAGAGACTGGAAGATGAAATGGATGACGATGCGGAAAGCATCATCACCAATGAGAGATATGTCTATATCGAAAAGCTCTGCAAGGGTCTCTATAAAAAGAAATCCTCTGCGGATCTCACGATCTCCGACAAGATCGACAAGATCGTCACCAACAGATGGCTGGGTCTTCCGATCTTTGCCCTGGTCATGTTCCTGATCTACTACATATCCATGGTCACCGTCGGTGCTTCTGCTACTGACTGGGCCAATGACGGTCTCTTCGGAGACGGCTTCCACCTCTTCGGTATCGGCTCCAAAGAGTATAGCGAAGTAGCAGAGGAGTATGGCGACGCTGCCAATGTCGTCGACGCCTTCATCGGCCTTGATGAAGAAACTTCCTTAGACGATCTCAAGGCCGCCTATGCGAACATCTCCAAAGACGCTACCGCTGACTACACTCTGGAAGATGAAGAGACACTGGAAACAGAAGATGTCACCTACACCTATGCTGATCTGACAGACGCTATGGAAGTCTTCGAGAAATACAACGCCACAGAACCGGATCCGGCTGATTACGGAACCTGGGTCCCAGGTGTTCCGGTACTGGTCGAAGGCTTATTAGACAGTATGAACGCCTCCGACTGGGTCAAGAGCCTGATCCTCGACGGTATCGTCGCGGGTGTCGGCGCTGTCCTCGGTTTCGTTCCGCAGATGCTGGTCTTATTCTTCCTGCTGGCTTTCTTAGAGGCCTGCGGCTACATGGCCCGTATCGCCTTCGTCCTCGACAGGATCTTCAGAAGATTCGGTCTTTCCGGTAAGTCCTTCATCCCGATCCTCATCGGAACAGGCTGCGGTATCCCTGGTATCATGGCTTCCAGAACGATCGAGAACGAAAGAGACCGCCGTATGACCATCATGACGACGACCTTCATCCCATGCGGTGCGAAGATCCCGTTCATCGCGATGATCGCCGGTGCGATCTTCGACAACTCGCCGCTTATCTCTACGAGCGCCTACTTCTTAGGCATGGCTTCCATCATCGTCTCCGGTATCATCCTGAAGAAGACGAAGATGTTCGCCGGACAGCCTTCTCCGTTCGTCATGGAGCTTCCGGCTTATCACTGGCCGACATTGGGCAACCTCTTAAGATCCATGTGGGAGAGAGGCTGGTCCTTCATCAAGAAGGCCGGTACCATCATCCTCTTATCGACCATTGTCATCTGGTTCTTATCGAGATTCTCTTTCGTCGGCGGACTGCATATGGTGGAAGAAGATCAGATCTCTGAATCCATCCTAGCAGGTATCGGTAATGCGATCGCCTGGATCTTCAAGCCTCTGGGCTGGGGCAACTGGCAGGCTGCTGTCGCTTCTGTCACAGGTCTTGTCGCGAAGGAGAACATCGTCGGTACGATGGGTACGCTCTACTCCGCAGAAGGCATGACGGCATGGCAGGCCATCGGTGCTACCTTCACCAAGGTCACCGGCTACAGCTTCTTAGCCTTCAACCTCTTATGCGCACCTTGCTTCGCCGCTATCGGTGCTATGAGAAGAGAGATGAACAACGCCAAGTGGACCTGGTTCGCCATCGCTTACCAGTGCGGCTTCGCTTACCTCGTGTCCTTTGTGATAACGCAGATCGGCGGTGCCTTCACCGGCAACTTGAACGTCATCGGTCTTGTCCTGGCTGTCGCTGTCGTCGCCTTTGCGGTCTACATGCTCTTCCGTCCGTATAAGGAAGCAGAAGTGCTGACACAGGACGTCACTGTCAAGTAACATAAAAAGAAAGGAGGCTCTTGTCTATGACTCTCGGAGATATCATTGTCTTGGCTTTACTGGCACTGATCGTCATCATGATCGTAAAGAGCCTGCTGAAAGATAAGAAGAAGGGTGTCCACAGCGGATGCGGAGGCAATTGCGGAAACTGCGCTGCCCACTGTATCCACTCTCTCCCGAAGAAATTATCGTAAGGATGTACAACCGTACATCCTTTTTTCTTCTTCCTGTCTTCACACATTATTTCTCCGTGTGGGGTATAATAGGGATACTTATGAACAAGAACACTCTGAAACTGCTGCGCAATACCGCTCTGATCCTCTTGGTCACCATCCTGGCTTCCGCTGTCCTCTTCGGAAAGGACTCGAAGGAAGTCTTTCAGGAACTGGGATCCATGGATCTTCCGCATATCCTGCTGGCTTTTGCCTGTACGATGCTCTGGGAGCTCTCCAGCGGGCTTTCTCTCACGGTATTCTCCCGTGTATTCAAAAAGGACTACCGGGTCTCTGAGGGCTTCTTAAACGCCCTGGTAGCCTCTCTTTTCAACAACATCACCCCGTCCTCTTCCGGAGGTCAGGTCGCCCAGTTCATGATCTTCCGCAAGCAGGGACTCAAAAGCGATGAATCAGCTGCGGTACTGTGGCTGGAATTCCTGGTCTTCCAGATCGTTCTATGCATCGGAAGCATCTTTTTCTATCTCTTACGGGCCGATCTCTTCTTAAGAGAGTTCTCGGCTTACAATATCTTCTTCTTCATCGGACTCCTGTTACATATCGGTCTGATCGCCGGGATCTTTTTACTGTTACGATCCAAGCGCTTCTATGATTTCATATTCGGAAAGGGCATCCTGATCGGCGCCAAGCTCCATCTCATCAAAGATCCGGATAAGACAAGGGAGAAGCTCAACAGAACAGTGAATTCCTTCCAGAAGCTCCTGCACGATCTCAAGGACTATAAGAGTTCCTTCTTCAAAGCCGGGCTCTGTGTCCTTCCGAGACTGTTTTTCCACTACGGGATCTCCTTTGCGGTCCTGACAGGACTGGGCATCCCGTTTACCCTGGAGAATCTCGTCACCTGTCTGTCCTTATCGAGTTTCCTGAACGTTGCTTCTGCTCTGGTCCCTCTTCCGGGAGGCAGCGGCGGTGCCGAAGCCTTCTTCGTATTACTTTTCGGAAAGGTCTATGATCCCCTCAAAGTACGGGCGGGAATGTTGTTATGGCGTTTTTTCAGTTTCTATCTGCTGATACTCGTTGGTGTAATTGCGTACGGATATTATAAAATAAAAGAGAAATGAGGATCGGTCTTTTTACAGATACCTATCTGCCGAATATCAACGGAGTGGTCACATCCGTCGAAAACCTCCGCAAGTCCCTGGAGAGAATGGGACATGAGGTCTATGTCGTGTGCACCTATCCGGGTTTTCTTCATGTCGAAAGGGAAGGCAATATCATCCGTCTTCCGGGCATGAAGGTCAAACAGCTCTACGGCTATTCCCTGGCACAGCCGCTGCACATGATGCTGGTAGATGACATACGGGATCTGCAGCTCGATATCATACACTGCCACACGGAATTCGGTGTCGGCCTTTTTGCGAGCTATTGCGCCAAGGAACTCCACATCCCGCTTGTGAGGACGTACCACACGACCTATGAAGACTATACCCACTACATCAATCCGGTAGACTCCGCGACGCTGGACAGCGGTCTCAAGAAGGCCGTCTCCTATCTCTCCAAGATCTACGGGAACGACTGTGTCAGACTGATCTCTCCCTCGAAAAAGACCAAGGAACTCCTGGAGTCCTACAACGTGAAGACGCCGATCGACATCATCCCTACGGGAGTGGAGATCGAACGCTTCCGGAAGACAGACCATCCTGCGGAACTCTATGAAAGAGTCAGGAAAGAATACGACAGGAAGGAAAACGAGAAGATCTTCCTCTATGTCGGAAGGATCGCCGAAGAGAAGTCCATCGATCTCCTGTTAAGGACCTTTGCGATCCTGAAAGAGGACGGCTATCCGGACAGGCTCGTCATCATCGGCGACGGTCCGGGAAGAAAGGATCTCGAAGAACTCAAGGGGAAGCTGAAACTCGACAACGTCTTCTTCTTAGGTTCCAGACCGAACACCGAGATCCCGGTCTACTATCAGTGCGCGGACTGCTTCCTGTCCGCTTCCACCAGCGAGACCCAGGGCATGACCTATATCGAAGCCCTCTCCGCTTCTATACCTGTCATGGGACGCTATGATGAAGCGCTGGACGGTCTCATACAGGAAGATGTCAACGGCTACTTCTTCTCTAATGAAGAGGAACTGGCCGCCAAGATCGAAGGCTTCCTCTCCCTGGAGGATGAGGAAGTGAAAAAGATGAAGGAGAACGCCTCGAATTCCACCAGAGAATACGACCTGCAGGTCTTTGGACAGAGAGTCCTGGAGACCTATCAGAAGGCCATGGAAGAGTATGACAGCTTCTATACCGTCTCCAAGGTGACCCTGAAAGACAACTATGTCGTCATCCGGGTGAAAAACGGAGAAGGGGAAGAAGAGAAGATCTCGGTAGATCTTGACACCTACTATCAGGAAGGTCTTAGGAACGGCCAGAAGATCTCCTCGGCCTCCTATGATCACCTGAAGGAGGAAGAAGTCAAGACCCTGGCCTATACCGCGGCCCTGCGCCGTCTTTCCAATAAGGACTACACCCTGGCCGGTATGAGGAAATACCTCGATACCAGATATGAGATCGCTCTTAAAGACCGGGAAGAGATCATCGCGAAGCTGAAGGAACTCGGCCTCCTGGATGACAGGAAGTACGCCTATCAGCGCTTTGAATCGCTGAACAGAGCCCTCTTCTCCAGAAGACAGATCGCCTCGAAGCTGAGAAAGGACGGTGTCCCGTCCGATGTCGTCGACGAGTGTCTGCAGGAGAATCGGAGCGATGAGTCCTGCAAGGCCAGACAGCGGGCCGAGAAGATACAGAACTCTCTGCGGAACAAGCCGCTGTCCATGAAGAAACAGCTGATCCTGAAACATCTCGTCTCTGACGGCTTCTCGATCGAAACGGCGAAGGAAGCCCTGGAGACCCTGGATTTCTCTTCCGAGACCTTTGAAGAAAAGGATCTATTGAAGAGGGAAGCCCAGAAGCAGTATAAGAAACTCTCCCGTAAATACAGCGGTACCGAACTCAGAAACCGCCTGTACTATTCGCTTTTATCCAAGGGCTTTGCCCAGGAGAAAGTCTATGCGGTCATCGGAGAAATGGAGGAAGGAATATGAGTAAAAAAGTCATCGATTTCGCGGAAGGGGATCACCTTCACGTCTATCTTCTGATCTCTTCTCTTCTGAAGGGAACGACCAATGCGGGAGCACCGTATCTTTCTCTGGTGCTGCAGGATGCCACGAAGTCCATCGAGGCCAAGATGTGGGATGTCAAGCAGGAAGTGGAGAAGGAACTCTCTGTAGGCAAGGTCTTCGACTTTGAACTGGAGATCATCAAATACCGCAACAACCTCCAGGCCAAGGTCATCAGAGTCCTCCCGGTCAATCAGAAGGAAGTCGACATGCAGGAGTATGTCTTCAAATCTCCGATCGAAAAGGAAACACTGAGAAACAATATCCAGGACGGCATCAACCGTATCAACAACGAGACGATCGCCAAACTGGTCACGGCCATGCTGAACTACTATGCGGATGACTTTTATGAATACCCGGCAGCTGCCAAGATCCATCATAACTTCATAGGAGGTCTCGCGACCCATGTCTCCGGCATGCTGAAGCTGGCCTATGCGATCGCCGATATCTATCCGTCTGTGGACAGAGACTATCTGATTGCCGGCGTCATTCTCCATGACCTCGGCAAGATCGAAGAATTCTCTTCGCCGGTCGTCACCGAGTATTCCACAGAAGGAAAGCTCTTAGGCCATATCTCCATCATGGATGCCCATCTGCTGGAATTCGGCAAGGAACTCAAGATCGCTGACAGCGAGGAACTTCTCGTACTTCGTCACATGATCTTATCCCACCATGGCCAGAACGAATACGGTTCTCCGGTGCGTCCGGAGACCATGGAAGCGGAACTGCTCTACCATATCGACAATATCGACTCCAAGGTCAATATCATGGAGAAGGCCCTGGAATCGGTCAAGGAAGGGGAGTTCACCCAGCGCATCTTCGCGATGGACAACCGCGTCTTCTACAAACATAAATAATCATTGAATTCTCTGATTATTTATAATATAATTATTCAGCGTGGTAGGAGAGCAATCACTCCGTTTTCCCACGCAAGCCAAAGGAGGAAATAACATGGCTAAGAAGAAAGTTGCAAAAGTTTGTAAGCTTCAGTTCATGGCTGGTCAGGCAAAACCGGGACCGGCACTCGCTTCGGCAGGTATCAACATGCCTCAGTTCTGCACACAGTTCAATGATCAGACCAAGAGCAGAATGGGTGATGTCGTTCCTGTTGTCATCACGGCTTATGAAGACAAGTCCTTTGAATTTGTCATCAAGACCACTCCGGCTGCCTTCCTGTTAAAGAAAGCAGCAGGCATCTCCAAAGCTTCCGGAACACCGAATACCGTCACAGCCGGTACGATCACGAAAGCTCAGTTAAGAGAGATCGCCGAATACAAGATGCCGGACCTCAATGCGAATGATGTAGAAGCTGCGATGAAGATCATTGCAGGTACTGCCAGAAACATGGGCATCAAGGTAGAAGGAGAGTAGTCATGAAGCACGGAAAGAAATATTTAGAAGCGAAGAATCTCATCGACAAGACGAAGAGATACACACCGCTTGAAGCCTGCGAACTCGCGAAGAAGACATCTACCGTCAAGTATGACGCGACGATCAGAGTCTCCTTCAAGCTGAATGTCGACCCGCGTCATGCGGATCAGCAGATCAGAGGGGCCATGGTGCTCCCGAATGGTACCGGCAGAAGCCAGAAAGTCCTGGTCGTCACGCAGGGTGCCAAGATGGAAGAAGCCAAGGCTGCCGGTGCTGATTACGTCGGCGACAAAGAGATCCTCGAAGAGATCAAGAAGGGCTGGTTCGATTTCGATGTCATCGTTGCTACCCCGGATATGATGGGTGAACTCGGTAAGTTAGGTAAGTTATTAGGCCCGAAAGGCCTGATGCCGAATCCGAAGACCGGTACTGTCACTCCGAATATCGCAGCAGCTGTCGAAGAGATCAAGAAAGGTAAAGTCACTTATCGTGTCGATAAGGAAGGCAATGTCAACTGTCTGCTCGGCAAGGCATCCTTCGATACCGAGAAGCTCAAAGAGAACTATGATGCTCTCTATGGTGCTATCATGAGAGCTAGACCGGCTGCCGTCAAGGGCAACTACGTGCTGGGAGTCACGATGTCTTCCAACATGGGCCCGGGCATCAAGGTAGAAGCTTAAGGCACACAAAAAGTCCCGCAGGGGACTTTTTTCTTTGTCTATAATGATCTGATCACTCTGGCAGGAGATCCCATGGCCAATACCTTGGAAGGGATATCCCTGCTGACGAGACTTCCGGCAGCGATGACGCTGTCATCTCCGATCGTCACACCCGGTAAGATGATAGACCCGGCTCCGATGAAGACGTTGTTTCCGATATGAATGGGCTTGTTGAACTGCAGGCCTTTTCTTCGCTCTTCGGGATCCAGAGGATGGGTCGCGGTCGTGATCGTGACATTGGGACCGATCAGGGTATTGTCTCCTATTTCGATATAGGTATCATCGACCAGGGTCAGAAGGAAGTTGATGTAGACGTTCTTGCCGATACTGACATATTTTCCTGCCCAGTTGGCATAGAAGGGCGCTTCTATAAAGGAACCTTCTCCGAAGGAAGAGAACATCTGCCTGCAGAGTTCTTCTCTTTTTTCTTCTTCCAGACGGGAGAGGGAATTGAAGGCGCAGAGAAGGGCATTCCTTTCTCTCTGTTCTCTCTGTAAGGAAGCTTCATTGGGATCGTAGATCTCCTGGGTATGGAGAACTTCGGTCATAGCCACCACCTCTTCTTCGACTTGCGCAAGGGAACACCTAACAGATTGGCGTCGAATCCCTTCAGGATGGCCTCATAGTCACCCAGCTCATAGTTCTCCTTCGGATAGGTCTCATTCCAGATCTTCTGCAGCTCCTTCGCGAACTCTTCTGCCGCTCCTCCATAAGCCCTGGCAGCAGGGGAGAAATAAAGGGCCAGGACCTGCTTGTCCTGATAGACAGCTTCTCTCCTGTCTCCCCTGGAAAGTTCGCTGTAATGGGCCTCAAATGAGCTCAGGACGTCTTCTGCGCTTTCTCCTTCCTCTTCTTCCAGAGACCCGAAGAAGGGGACACATTTCTTGGAGAATTCCTGAAAGTCCTCCGGATAGTGGTCATAGTCAAAACGGGAGAGCAGGGAACGGGAATCTTCGATCAGTTCATAGAGATCCATGGGCTGGCTCCTTTCTCTATATCCATTATAATCGAATCCTGTGCATACCCAAAGAAAGGGCTGTTCAAGGAATGACACTAGTGTCACAATATTTTGAACATTCTCACGTTTAAGTCATATCAATTGAAACCGCATACATTTGTGATAGAATTGTGTATGGGTTCCCAAGGGAGTCCAGGATAATCATTGATTTGGAGGAAGAAAAAACAATGAAAAAACTTATCGCACTTCTTCTTGCCATCCTCATGGTATTCTCTCTGGCAGGATGCGGTTCCAAGGAACCGACACCTTCCGGCGGAGAAGAGGAACCGGCAGAAACAAAAGTCGCCGTCTTCTGGTATGCATTCTCTGATGCGTATCTGTCCACAGTCCGTTCCGCTCTCGATGCTGACTTAGAAAAGGCCGGTATCACTTATCAGGATTTCGATTCCAACAACAACCAGGGCACTCAGCTTGAACAGGTCCAGACTGCTGTTACGAACGGTTTCAACATCTTAGTTGTCAACCTCGTCACTTCCGGTTCTGCCGATGCTGCTCAGCAGATCCTCGCTGCTGCCGGCGATATCCCGGTCATCTTCTTCAACAGAGCTGTTGAAGGCGACGGCGAAGAAGGCACAGTCCTCAAGGGCAACGGCAACATCGCCTTCATCGGTACTGATGCTCCGGAAGCAGGCCACATGCAGGGTAAGATGATCGGTGAATTCTTAGTCAACAACTATGAAGCTACTGACTTAAACGGCGACGGCCAGATCTCCTATGCTATGTTCATGGGTGACGCTGCCAACGTCGAAGCTATCTACCGTACACAGTATGGTGTTGAAGATGCCAACGCTGTCTTAACAGCTGCCGGCAAGCCGGAACTGGTTTACTTCAACGCTGCCAACACTGACAAGTATCAGTTAGACCCGAACGGCGCCTGGTCCAACGCTGCTGCCAACGACTTCATGAACACCAACTTAGCTGAATACTCCGAAGCTAACGGCAACATGATCGAACTGGTCATCGCCAACAACGATGATATGGCCTTAGGTGCTATTGCTTCCTTACAGTCTGCAGGCTACAACCTCGGTGACGGTACGAGCACAAAGATCCCGGTATTCGGTGTCGATGCTACTCAGCCGGCTCAGGACGCTATCGCTGCTGATACTATGACAGGTACTGTCAAGCAGGATGCTGAAGGTATGGCTAACGCTATCTGCACAACAGTTGCTGCTGTTGCAGGTGGTACTTCTGTTGTTGACGCCTGCAAGCAGGTCGTCGATTCCAACTCCATCTTCAGTTTAGCTGAAGGTTTCGACAACAAGGTGTTCGTTGCTTACGCTCCGTTCACGAAGTAAACTTTACTAATCATCATGCAATAAGGGCAGCCGCCTCGGCTGCCCTTCTTTCCATCCATTACCCTTTTAAAGGAGGTATTCCTATGGCAGAAGACATCCTCTTGAGGATGAGTGATATCACCAAGGTGTTCCCGGGTGTCAGAGCGCTTGACAAGGTCTCTTTGGAAGTGGAAGCCGGAACGGTACACGCTTTGATGGGAGAAAACGGCGCCGGAAAGTCCACGCTGATGAAATGCCTTTTCGGCATCTATCACAAGGATGAGGGACACATTTATTTAGAGGGCAGGGAAGTTGATTTCCAGAATTCCAAGGAAGCTCTGGAAAACGGGGTGGCCATGGTCCACCAGGAACTCAACCAGGCTCTCAAACGTTCCGTCATGGACAATCTCTGGCTGGGGCGTTATCCGATCAAAGCGGGCATCGTCGTCGATGAAAAGAAGATGTACGACGATACCGTGGCAGTCTTTAA
>JAFOMB010000213.1 GCA_017419065.1 Erysipelotrichaceae bacterium
CAGTGGCGCACGTTCTTCTTGAGCCTTGCGGCGACTTCCAGTACTTCTAAGAGTTCTTTCGCTTCCATAGTCTTTCCTCTTTCCACATCAGTGTAACACGGGAAGAAGAAAAGAATGATACACTAGTAAGCGTATGGAGATATGTTTTGTCTGTTACGGGAATATCTGCCGGAGTGTGATGGCGGAATACATGATGAAGAAGGTGGCTGCTGATAGGGGAAGAAAGGACATCTCCTGCTTCTCGAGAGCGGCTTCTTCCCATACCGAAGGTCTCGATATCTACGGACCGGCGAAGAAGTGCCTGGACAGACACGGCATCCCTTACAGCAGACACCACGCCCGCAAGATCACTGAAGAAGACTACAGAAGATCTGACAGGATCTATGTGATGGATGAAGACAACATGTGGATGCTGGAAAGGCTTCTGGAGGATACGGAAGGAAAGATATCCATGCTGCTGGAAACAGAGATCGCCGATCCCTGGTATACCGGAGATTTTGAAACGACATACAAGGACCTTAAAAGAGGCATCGAGAATATACTGGAGGAATGTTTATGAATTACGCTGAAGAACTGATCGATTTCCTGCACGGCTCGCCTACGGCTTTCCAGGCAGTGGATTCCATTGAAAAGTTATTGAAGGAAAACGGCTTCGAAGAAATCGAAGGGGATTTCCCGATCAAAAAGGGAAGGAAATACTATCTCAAGAGAAACGGGACATCCATCATGGCCTTTACGGTGGGAAAGGATCTGAAGGATCCTTCCTTGCATGCCTGTGCATCCCATACAGACTGCCCGGCTCTCAAGCTGAAACCGGAAGGTCTCATGAAGAGAAACGGCTATGTATTAGCCAATGTGGAAGTCTATGGAGGACCGCTCATCAGGACCTGGTTCGACAGGCCTCTGGGTCTTTCCGGAAGAGTCCTGGTGAAGACGAGAAGCGGCATCAGACCTGTTCTCTTCTCAAGCGAAGAAGTCTTTGCGCTGATCCCGAGCGTTGCTCCGCATATGCAGAGGGACGAAGACAAAGCTGTTGACCGCCAGACGGACTTGCAGGCTCTGGCATCCCTGAAGGAAGATGTCACGATCCGCTCCTATCTCTCGGAAAAGATGAAGGAGAAAGAGGAGAATATCCTCTCCTATGACCTCTTCTTACATCCGTTTGAAAAGGGAAGAGTCTGGGGAAGAGACGGCGAATTCATCAGCTGCGATCACCTTGATGATCTCGAATGCGGCTATGCGACGCTGAAGGGCTTCCTGGAAGCGGAAAACAAAGACAATATCAATATCTATCTCTGCTTCGATAATGAAGAAGTAGGGTCCCTGACAAGACAGGGGGCTGATTCCGATTTCTTCTCTTCCACGCTGGATAAGATCTGCGCTGCCCTGAAATTAGACAGATATGAACTCCTGAAGAAGGGAATGATGCTGTCGTGCGACAACGGCCACGCGGCCCATCCGAATCACATGGAATACGCCGATCCGGTCAACGCTCCTCGTATGAATAAGGGTCTCATCATCAAATACAACGCCAATCAGTCCTATACTTCTGACGGCCTGGGAAGCGCACTGCTGGCAGATCTCATGGACCGCAGGGAGATCCCTTATCAGTACTACACCAACCGTTCCAACATCCGCGGAGGAGGAACTTTAGGCAATCTCTCCAACCGTCATGTCTCTCTGTTATCTGTCGATATCGGATTGCCGCAGCTGGCCATGCATTCGATCAATGAAACAGGCGGCAGTGAAGATATAAAAGCTCTGATAGACCTTTGCCGGTCTTTCTACTCTTCTCACCTTCAGGTGAAGAAAGATGTCTATAAACTCAGGTAATGTTATAATGTAGGTGATGAACAGGCTGATACGAAGGCTCTTCCTGGGAGACAGTACCGTTATCAGCGGCGATGTTGTCGATCTGGAAGAGAGATACCGGATATCGGAACAGTTAGCTTATGACGGCATCCCGGCAGTCTACTATGATATCCTCAAGCACGGAGAGGGAACGAAAGTCGGTACTCTGGACATCCGTCTCAAGAGAACAGACTACAGTTACTACTACGGTGATATCGGATATCGCGTGAAAAGTGAATACCGGGGACATCATTATGCTTTTTATGCTTGCCAGATCGCCTTCAAAGAAGCCAAGGAACACTTCGGCATGTCAGAGCTGATCATCACCTGCAATCCCGACAATATCCCTTCCTATAAGACATTAGCTGCTTTGGGAGGAGAATATCTCGGGATCGAGGATGTGCCGGCCGATCATGAGATCTACCGTCATGGCGACAGGCAGAAATGCATATTCCGTTATACTCTATGAAGATCGTAAACTGGTTGAAGAAATTCTTAACGAGCCGTTTCTTTCTGCTGCTGGTAGTGATACTGCTGCAGACTCTTTTATTTTTGCGCGGTGTCCGCTATCTAATGACTCTTCCGCTGTTCAATCTCCTGATCACCGTCATCAATATCGGACTGACCGTCTATGTGGTCAACCGGGATGTCAATACATCCTATAAACTGGCCTGGATCCTGCTGATCGATGCGATCCCGGTCGTCGGTTCCGTCGTCTATCTCCTCTTTGCGGAAAAGAGGATCCCGAAGAACCTGCGGGTCGAGATGATACAGACCCTCTCGGAGACAGAAGGCCTTCTCAGACAGAAGGAACAGGTCATAGAGACAGCGGATGAGGAAGTGAAGAGGGAGTTCAGCTATGTCGGCAATCACTCCTTCTATCCTGCCTACAACAATACCGAGACCTATTACTTCGATGACGGGGAAGACTATTTCAATGACCTCATCGAGAAGATCAAATCCGCAAAGCACTTCGTCTTCCTGGAGTTCTTTATTGTCAAGGAAGGCATGATGATGGATACCCTGGTCTATACCCTGAGAAAGAAGGTATCGGAAGGGGTACAGGTCTACTTCATGTATGATGACGGCGGATCGATCACGACCTTCTCCAAGAACTACCGGGAGATCCTGAGCAATTACGGCATCCACTGCACAGCCTTCAATCCCGTCTATATCTCTTTGACGCTCTTATCCAAGACATCCAACCGGGATCACCGCAAGATCTGCGTCATCGACAACGAATACGGCTATATGGGCGGTCTCAATATCGGGGATGAATACATCAACAAGGAAGTCCGCTTCGGCCACTGGAAGGACTCCGCGATCCGTCTGCACGGGGAAGCTGTGCGTTCCCTGACGGTGATGTTCATCCAGTTCTACAACGCCAATTCCAGGGAAGACCTCTTCTATGAAGACTTCCTGATCCATCACAGCTTCCCGAAGAATGACCATCTGGTACTGCCGTTCTCGGATTCCCCGAGCGATGCGGAAGATGTCGCCCGTACCGTCCATTACAATCTCATCACCGGTGCGAGAAAGTATGTCTATATCGCCACGCCATACCTTATACTGGATCATGACATGATCTCCGCCCTGGAGATCGCTGCCAAGTGCGGTGCGGAAGTCGTCCTCCTGGTCCCGCATATCCCGGACAAGAAGACGGTCTTCATGGTGACGAGATCCAACTACATCCCGCTCCTAAAAGCCGGTGTCAGGGTCTATGAATACACTCCGGGCTTCGTCCACTCCAAGATCGTCGTCCAGGATGACAGGATCGCCCTGGTCGGCACCATCAATATGGACTACCGTTCCTATTATCTCCACTACGAATGCGGCACGCTGATCGCCAATGACTCTACTGTCAAAGCGGTCCGTGACGACTTCCTCAAGACCTTATCTGTATCCGAAGAGATCACCCTGGAGAAGGCGATGAAGACCAACATCGTCGTCCGGGTCTTCCGTTCCGTCCTCAACGTCTTTTCCCCGTTACTGTAGAATATGCTGGAAGCTTTCTTATTAGGCATCGCCCTGGCGATGGATGCCTTCGCGGTCTCGATCGTCAACGGCATCCGCTATCAGAACTATCACAAGAAGGAGATGATCCTCTCCTCCTTTTTCTTCGGCCTTTTCCAGGGAGCCATGCCTCTTTTGGGAGCCTTTATATTCCTGCGCTTCATGAATATCGTGGAAAGCATTGACCACTGGGTCGTCTTCACCGCCTTATCCATCCTGGGCTGGAATATGATGAGAGAAGGTCTTCATCCGGAGACCGTGGAAGAGAAGGGGGAATCCTTCACCTTCAAGATCCTCATCGCCGAATCCATCGCCACCAGTATCGATGCTTTATCAGCCGGTGTCTCGCTTCCCTTCATGGGCATTTCCGTCTATCTATGCGCACTGATCATCGCCTTGACGACGATGGTCATCTGCCTCTTCGGCCACTTCATGGGCAAGAAGCTCGGGATGCTGCTGAAAGACAAGGCTGTCTTCGTCGGCGGTCTCATCCTCTTTCTGATAGGTCTGAAAACACTGCTGGAGCACCTGGAGGTATTATGAGAAAACTCGAAGATATCTATGAAGCCTATCAGGCCTTAAAAGAAGGGGAAATGCTCACTTCCAACGCCTCTGACCAGTTCCGTCTGAAAAAAGAGAGGATCATCTGCCAGAACAATGGCACGAGATACTCTCTTTCCATAGAAGATTTTCTTTCCCTTTATCAGCACACGGTCTTCTATCTCTACGCCGATGACAACACCATCGATGAAGAGAAGGATGAAGCCTACTATCGTTACTACAGGAAGTGATCAGCGCTTCCTTTTAAATGTCATCCCCATGGCAGCGCCGGAGATCCCGCCGATGATATGGGTGATCTGGGAGACGTTGTCTACCGCGGAGATGCCGTCATAGATCTCGCCGCCTATCCACAATACGGCTACCAGGATCAAAGTGACCGGGATCCCGTCAGAGGAACCGGTGATCGAAGCCAGGAGGATGAAGGCGAAGACGACACCGCTGGCTCCCAATAACATCGTATTCGGAGACAGGATATTATGGGCGATCCCGGTGACAAGAGCTGTTACCAGGATGACGTAGATCAGCTTTTCGTGGTACTTCTCCTCCAACATCGGTCCTAATAAGAGGATGAAGAGGAGGTTGTTGATGAGGTGGTCTACGGAGATGTGTCCGAAGACATGTCCGATAAGCCTCAGATAAGTCAGCGGGCTCAGAAAGGAAGAGCCGTAAGTGCTGAAAAGGGCCGTTGTCGACTTTCCGGCGGTAAAGTGGTCCAGAACGAGGACAAGGATACAGATAAGCGAGAAGCCCAGCGTGATCGGGGCATTGAAGTATATTCTGAATGATCGTTTCTTCATGCCTCTATTATTGCACAAAAGAGGGGGAAAGTTTAGAATGAAGGCATGGGGAAAAAGGTATCTCTGGTACTCGAAGGAGGCGGGATGCGCGGCGCTTATACAGCCGGCG
>JAFOMB010000214.1 GCA_017419065.1 Erysipelotrichaceae bacterium
CATAGACGCTTCCCTCAAACAGCCACGTCTCCTGCAAGACCATCGTGAACTGTCTCCGCAAGGATTCCCGGCTGATATCTGTCAGCGGGTGGCCGTCTACACTGATCACTCCGGAATCCGGATCATAGAAGCGCATCAGCAGATTGATGATGGTGGTCTTTCCGGCACCGGTAGGACCGACGATGGCGATCATGTGGCCAGGATAGGCCTCTAAGGAGATATGATGCAAGACTTCCTTTCCCGGAAGGTAGGAGAAGCTGACATCTTCAAACTTCACCCTTCCCTCGACATCTTCCAGTATGACAGGATCTTCGACATCAGAGATCTCTGTCTCTTCATCGATCAGGGCGAAGACTCTTTCCGCAGCGGAGAGGGCGGACTGCAGTTCTGCGAAGATATTGGCGAGTTCCGAGATCGGTCTTGAGAACTTGCGGGAATATAAGATGAAGGTAGAGATATTGCCTAATGTGATCCTCTTGTATAAGTAAAGGACAGCCCCGAAACCGGAGACCAGTGCCAGGGAGAGATTGTTGATCCAGTTGACGGTAGGTCCCACGAAGCTTCCCTGATACTCCGCTTCATAGTAGGCATCGACGGCTTCGATGTTCCTCTTCGAGAACTTCTTTATCGTGTTCTCCTCCTGGCCATACGCCTTGATCGTCTTGTGTCCCGACAGCATCTCCTCGCTGAAGCCGTTGAGTTCTCCCAAGAGTCTTGAACGTTTCGAGAAGAGCGGTCTCACCTTTCTGGCACGGTAGCGGGTGATAAAGAGGATGATCGGCAGTGTTACGGCAAAGACCAGACACAGGACAGGTGCGATGCGTATCATCATGATCAGAGAACCGATGACCGTGAACAGGGTCGTGAAGATCGTGACGATGTCGGCAGATAAGGAAGTGTTGATCGTATCGATATCATAGGAGATGCGTGAGATGATGTCGCCTACCGGATGCCGGTCAAAAAAGGCTACCGGTAAAGACTGCAGGTGATCATAGACTTCCTTCCGCATCCTGGCCGTAATAGACGCGCTGACCCTCACCAGACTCATCTGCGTGATATAGGTGAAGATCATGCCTCCCAGTACGAATACCAGCATCCATTTACAGTTCTCCGTGATCACGGAGAAGTCTACCGTTCCGTCTGTTCCGATCGCGTCGATGGCCTTTCCGGAGTACTTCGGGATCAATAGGGAGAAGTAGTTCCCGGCTGCTGTACATAATAACGCCAGAAAGAGCCGGAAACGGCAGTCATAGAGATATTTCAGCAGACGGCGTATCGTCCCTTTTCTGTCTTTTTTCCTAGTCAAAAAGGGCACCTCCCATCTGCGATTCATAGATCGAGGAATAGAGCTCATCCTTCATGAGTTCTTCGTGGGTACCGATCGCCCGTATCCTTCCCTCTTCCAGGATCATGATCTTCGAACAGTTCATGATCGACGAGATGCGCTGGGCGATGATGATACGGGTGCTGTCCGGATACTCCTTCGAGATGGCCTGACGGAGTCTTGCGTCTGTCTGATAATCCAGGGCACTGGAGGAATCATTCAGAAGCAGGAAGTCCGGTGTTCCCGCAAAGGCCCTGGCCAGGACGAGGCGCTGACGCTGTCCTCCTGAGAGATTGGAACCCTTGCCTTCCAAGAGGAAGTCTTCTCTTCCCTCCAGGGAATCGATGAACTCCTTCGCCTGCGAGACAGCGATCGCCTTTTCTCTTTCTTCCGCTGTTACCTCTCTTCCAAAGTCGATGTTTTCTCTGATGCTTTCCCGGAAGAGGAAGTCATTCTGCATGGCCACACCGAAAAGACTCCGTAAAGCGGAAGGCTCATAGTCCCGGACGTCTTTTCCATTGACATAGATGGCTCCTTCCTGCGGATGATAGAAGCGGAGAAGCAGAGATAACAAGGTCGTCTTTCCGGAACCGGTCTCGCCGATGATGCCGAGGCTTTCCCCCTTCTTTAAGGCGAAGCTGATATCTTCGGCGTTGTTGCGGACACCTAAATAGGAGAAGGAGACATCTTTGAACTCCAGAGCATTCTCCGGATCTCCGGAAGGATGTTCTTCTATCTTCCAGTCTTTTTCACCCGGTGTCTTCAGGACTTCTTCGATCCTGCCGAAGGAAGCCAGACCCTGCGAGAGCATCACAAAGATACGGGAGACCATCATCATGGATCCCGAAATGATCGTAAAGTAGGACATGAAGGCGATGATCGCTCCGGTGTGACTGAGACCCTTACTCACGCGTAAGGCTCCCACGAAGATGACGGCGACCAGACCGGCATTCATCAGCAGGTCCATGCCCGGACGGATGATGGCCATCTTTCTCTGGACGTAGATGTTGCGATTGCTGAGTTCTTCACTGACAGAGGCGAAGCGGTCTCTTTCATGATCTGTCTTCCCCAGAGCCTTGATGACACGTATGCCGCGGTAGTTCTCCCGGACGATGCGCACCATTCTATCATTGATAGCCTGAACAGAGGCATATAGCGGTACCCCCTGGACAGCCCTTATATACAGCAGGACCCCGATGAATGGCATCGTTCCTAAAAGGACAAGTGCCAGCACAGGTTCCATGAGAAAACACAGAAAAAGACCGCCGACGATGATGATCGGTCCCCTGATCCCCATTCTCTGCATCATGCCGATCATACGGTGGACATTGTAGGTATCCGATGTCAGACGGGATTCTAAGGAGGCGATCGTAAAGCGGTCGGTATCTTCGCTGGAGAGGACCATGATCTTTTCAAAGAGGTCATGACGGATGGCCTCTGTCGTATTGCGGGCAGATAAAGAAGCATTGCGGTTGGCCCGGACATTGAAGATCCAGGCAGACAGAGCGCATAACATCATGGCAAGACCATAGAGCAGGACCTTCTTCATATCCCCTGTCGGTACGACATCATCGATGATGACAGACAGGAGCATAGGTAAAAGAAGTTCCGAAAGAGTCCCCGTGATCTTCATCAGGAGACCCCACAGCATGATCTTTCGATTCGGTTTCAGGTAGTCCCAGAGCATTCTCACAATTATTATACTTCCAAGAGTTCTCCTTTTCTGTATGACAGCTGACTTCTTCCTCTTGAGATACATTCTTTTCTCAGAGTGACAGGTTTGCGGTTGCTTTTTATGAAGACCTTTGATAAAATAGTCATGCTAAAAGATGTCCTCGTAGCTCAGCTGGATAGAGCATACGCCTTCTAAGCTTACGGTCGAGCGTTCGAGTCTCCCCTAGGACGCCATCTAGTGAAACAGTACCGA
>JAFOMB010000027.1 GCA_017419065.1 Erysipelotrichaceae bacterium
CCGCTTACCGCTACGACTTCCGCGTAGTCTTCATTCTCCTCTTTCTGGGAGATGATGATACCGCTCTTTGTCGTCTGGGAAGCTTCGATCTTCTTTAATAAAACATTGTTGTATAAAGGTTTTATCATATCCTTTTTCCTCCTAACATCCTCTATTATAGTCAGCGTATAGCACTCTGTCAACATGAGTGCTAACACATCTTTTCTCATGAAAAAACAGGGATTTCTCCCTGTCTTCAAAGGTCGTAGCGTTCCCGGATATCCTCTGCGAACCACCTGTCATTGACACGGTGTTTCCTCCTCTGTTTCCTCTTCTGACAGAGCGATCTCATCACCAGGGAGGAGAGGCGTCTCACCAGCTTGGGATCGAGTTTCCTCGTCTCAGGATCGGGATGCCAGCTGAGATCGCTGCGGCAGTACCACATCGTCTCATGATAGATGTTCTCATGTGTCCAGCTGACATAGACATGAGTATCATTCAGGATCAGTTTGTGCAGTTTCATAATAAAAGACCTCCTTCCAGCTCTGGACAGACTCCGCCTGTCGGGCTGTCATCACTGGTTTCGAGGTCTTTTCGTATCTCTTTTATATCAGATAATAATCATTCTGGCAATCAGTTTCTGCTTGAATCATAAAAAAGACCGGCAGGAACTCCTCCGGTCTCGATATGACTATTTCTTGATGATCACTTCATCTTCCGGCATGGCGAAGATGTAGTGGACCGTACTGTCCGGCAGACGGCTTTCTCCGCCGCATACATAGCCGCGGCGGATGTAGTGAGAAGTCGCGTACTGATTCGCCGTACCCTCATTTCCGGTCCTGGCTAAGAGGATCGGTGCCTCAACGGCAGCACCAAGCGGTCCGGCACAGAGGCCGTCCGGGAAGTCATGGGAATAGGCCAGAAGTGCCTTGGAGGCTGTCGGGAAGAAGGCCTGCGCAATCAGGACCGAGGTCTCATAACGCGTCTTTCCGGCGAGTCTTTGTGCAGTATGGACGGAATTGATCTGGGCTTCCGCTTCTGCGGATACTGCACCTGTTCCGCCGATGATATAGAAATTGGAATAGGACTTGGCCTGAAGGTATCTCATCTGATCCTCGTTCAGGGTCTTTCCCACCAGCATGATTGGACGTCCCGTAGAAGAAGCAGCCAGAGCATCCGCGAAGCTGGTTCCGGAACAGATCAGGATATCTTCATAGAAGACACCGGCTTCAGAGAGGATGGTCCGGTTGGTCTCATAGCGGTTCTTCCCCGAAAGACGGAGTTTGCGGAAGCCGTCAAGTCCCTGCAGACAGTCTAACGGTACCGCACCGTCTCCTCCCAGGATATAGACGGTTCCGCCTTCTTTGAGGTTGTTGCGGATGTATTCGTTGACTTTCTCAGCCTGAGACGGCTTCGTCAGCAGGATCGGGGCCTTCTTCTTGACGGCCAGATAACCGCCTCCCAGGGCATCCGCGAAGTTCTCTCCTGTAGCCAGGATGACGTTTTCAAAGCGTTCGACGCCCAGGACGCTCTTGAGCTCATCCGCGATCTTCAGGGAAGTCTCATAGCGGCTGGCACCGGCGAGACGGTAGGTATTGCGGTCTCCGTTGATGATCGTGAAGAGAAAGGTCACTCCTGTGCTCAGGAATGACGGCGAGGCCTTTACCCGTGCCTGCCCTTCTTTCAGAGCGAAGAGCTTGTCGTCCCTGACTTCTGCGGTGTCATCCGGGCAGACCCAGTCCGGGACGTAGGAGACCGCATAGTACGGGTTATAGTAGTTCTGCATGAAATCGTACTGCAGATAGAAATGGATGGACTGCTGAAGATCGATGACATCTCCCACAAGGACCGTGTCCTTATCACACTCCGCATACCAGTCTGCGATATGGCTCTGACCAACCGGGACATGGGCAATCACCGGTTCTTCCGGGATCACCGTCTCTGTCAGAGACTGCGGATTGGAGGAGAAGATCTGGACCCAGTAATACGCCCCCTCATACTCCACGCAGGAGCAGGCATAATAGCGGAAAGCGCTCCCCAGCATGTTTCTCCGGTGTGCCTGACCGGAATATGGCTTATCGGTCTCCTTCCAGACGTCGATGTCCCATTCAGCCGAATAGAAGTTCCCGGCGATGTTTTCTCCCCAGGAGCCGAGATCGTATCCAAGATCGGTGTAGGCACTCTTACAATAGGCATCATTCGGACGGGTGTGATCAAAACGGAAAGCCACTTCCACCGCCCTCTGCATAGCTCCGACTTCCAGGCCATAGTCATAGGTAAGCGTCCCCAGCATCGGCGTCGTCTTCGTAGTATTATCGGAATTCCAGTACCAGGCTTCATCACCTGTACGGAAATCATTGAGCAGAGACAGCGTCTTTCTGGCCTCTTCCTGGTGATAGGTCACTTCGACCGGGATGTCGACGGTATTCCCTTCCGCCTTCGCACTCAGAGAACACAGAGAGCCCGATATCAGCATCAGGCAGACAGATAACAGTGTCATGATCTTCTTCATAGTCTTATATACCTTCTTGACACCATTGTATCATCATCTATTCCATTCACTCATAAGGGATCATAGAAAAACCTCTCCGGAGAGTCCCTTCTTAAGTTTCCTTAAAAAGCATCTATCAGGAGAGGTTTTGATTTAAATGATCGCCATCAGGACCAGTCCGAAGCTCAGCAGCAGGACATATCCCGACAGTTTCATGATCTGAGGAAGATCTTCATCAGTGAACTCACGGCGCTTCAGGATCTTCAGGATGTCATTTCCCATCAGAACGGCCGTTAAGGCATCGATCGAAAACACGATCCAGAAGGATATACCCGGTCCCTTCCCCTTCAGATACAGATATTCCACAATGGCAAACACAAGGCAAACACTGTAGCGGAAAGTAAGGGTACCGCGCATTTTCCTGTCGCAGTCCTTCTGTCTGAAGAACAGAAGGATATAGACGAGGATGATCAGCGCGACTGTGAGCGGAAAGAAGATCATTACTTCTTCAGATTATAGAAGGCATCCTTGCCCAGGTACTTCGCGACAGAACCCAGTTCGTCTTCGATGCGGAGGAGCTGGTTGTACTTCGCGATACGGTCTGTTCTGGACATGGAACCGGTCTTGATCTGACCGGCATTGACACCGACAACGAGGTCAGCGATCGTCGTGTCTTCTGTTTCACCGGATCTGTGGGAGACAACAGCGGTATACTTGGCTTCCTTCGCCATTTCGATAGCGTCTAATGTCTCTGTTAATGTACCGATCTGGTTGACCTTGATCAGGACAGAGTTGGCAGCGCCGAGTTCGATACCCTTCTTGATGAAGGTCGTATTCGTAACGAAGAGGTCATCACCGACCAGCTGGATCTTGCCTCCGAGTCTCTTTGTGAGTTCGACCCATCCATCCCAGTCGTTTTCAGCTAAGCCATCTTCCAGAGAGATCAGCGGATACTTTTCGACCCACTTCTCATACAGCTGGATCATTTCTTCAGCTGTCTTTTCGCCTTCACCGGATCTGGCTAAGACGTAGACGTTCTTTTCTTCATCATAGAATTCGGAAGCAGCAGCATCCATAGCGAAGCAGACGTCTTCACCAGGCTTGTAGCCTGCCTTTTCGACAGCTTCCAGCATGAGAGCTAACGGGCCTTCGTTGCCTAATGTCTCTAACGGACCGTTTCCGTTAGGGATGCAGGATGGCGCATAACCGCCTTCATCACCGACAGCGGTATTGTAGCCATAGCCCTTTAAGACCTTCTTCAGGTTGTGGAAGATCTCAGAACCCATTCTGATGGCTTCAGAGAAAGTCTTCGCACCGACAGGCATGATCATGTATTCCTGAACATCGGAAGCAGAATCAGCGTGCTTGCCGCCGTTGAGGACGTTCATCATCGGGACCGGTAAAGTCTTGGCATTGGCACCGCCGATGTACTTGTATAACGGCATGCCGTAGAAGTCAGCAGCAGCTCTTGCGCAGGCCAGGGAAACACCCAGCATAGCGTTGGCACCGAGGTTGGACTTGAATTCTGTGCCGTCCAGTTCCAGCATCGTCTTGTCGATGAGAGTCTGATCCGTGACATCGAGACCGATGAGTCTCGGTGCGATCTTGTCATTGACATTGGCGACAGCCTTTAAGACACCGTTGCCGAGGAAACGGCTCTTATCACCGTCTCTTAATTCAAGAGCTTCTCTTTCACCGGTAGAAGCGCCGGACGGGACCATAGCTCTTCCGAAAGCACCGGATTCAGTAACGACTTCGACTTCAACAGTCGGGTTGCCGCGGGAGTCGATGATCTCACGGCCGTAAACATTTACAATATAAGGCATTTTTCTTTTTCTCCTTTAGATTATTTCGTAGCGTCGATGATCGCCTTGAAGGAATCGACCTTCAGGGAAGCACCGCCGATGAGGGCACCGTCGATATCCGGGCAGGCCATGTAGGACTTGATGTTTTCCGGCTTGACGGATCCGCCGTACTGGATACGGACAGATTCCGCTGTCGCTTCGTCGTAGAGTTCCTTGACAGTGTCTCTTACGAGCTTGCAGCAGTTTTCAGCGATCGTCTGGTCGGCACTCTTGCCGGTACCGATAGCCCAGATCGGTTCATAAGCGATGACCATGCGGGCGACTTCATCAGCGTCCAGTCCGGCTAAAGAACCCTTTAACTGGGACTTGATGACGTCAGCTGTTTCACCGGCATCATACTGCGCTTCTGTTTCACCGATGCAAAGGATCGGAACGATACCGTCAGCGAAGAGTCTCTTGGCCTTGGCAGCACAGTGTTCATCTGTCTCGTTGTAGTAAGTCCTTCTCTCGGAATGACCGATGATGCAGTAAGTGATACCGACTTCCTTCAGCATCGGGACAGAGACTTCACCGGTAAAGGCACCGGAATCCTTTTCGTTGCAGTTTTCCGCTGCGACGATCAGATGCTTCGCGTTGCGGACACAGGCATCGAGATCGACAAACGGGGCACCGACGCCATAGTCTGCCTTTTCTTCTCCTGTGAGATAAGCTTCCATGGCAACCATGAACTCTTCAGCCTCTCTAGGCGTCTTGTTCATCTTCCAGTTGCCGACGATGATTGGTTTTCTCATGTTTTCTCCTTATTTATCGTTGATGACATCAACACCCGGTAAACCGTTGCCCTCTAAGAATTCCAGAGAAGCACCGCCGCCTGTTGATACATGGCTGACCTTGTCAGCGTAGCCAAGCTGCTTGATAGCTGCAGCGGAATCACCGCCGCCGATGATCGTCGTGCCTTCGCATTCAGCCAGAGCCTTTGCGACAGCATTCGTACCGGCTGCCAGTGTCGGGTTCTCGAAGACACCCATCGGGCCGTTCCAGACAACCGTCTTGGCGCTCTTGACGACATCCGCGAAGAGTTCAGCTGTCTTCGGACCGATATCCAGGCCTTCCATATCAGCCGGGATCTCGTCAACGGAAACAGCCTTGACTTCTACCGGTCCGTCGATCGGATCCGGGAAGGAAGCTGCGACGACCGTGTCGACCGGTAATAAGAGCTTCTTGCCGAGCTGTTCAGCCTTTTCGATCATGCCCTTGCAGTAGTCGAGTTTCTCATTATCGACTAAGGAGTTACCGACTTCCTTGCCCTGAGCCTTCAGGAACGTGTAAGCCATACCGCCGCCGATGATGAGCGTATCACACTTCTCCAGGAGATTATCGATGACTTTGAGCTTGTCAGCGACCTTCGCGCCGCCCAGGATACCGACGAACGGTCTCACCGGGTTTTCAACGGCGTCTCCCAGGAACTTGAGTTCTTTTTCGATCAGGAATCCGACAGCGCTCGGTAAGAGCTGAGGGATACCGACAGTCGATGCATGGGCTCTGTGGACAGAACCGAAGGCATCGGAAACATAGAGGTCACCCAGAGAAGCCCAGTACTTGGAGAGTTCCGGATCGTTCTTGGATTCGCCCTTTTCATATCTTGTGTTCTGAACTAATACGACATTCCCGTCTTCCAGTTCAGCGACTGCCTTTTCCAGTTCTTCGCCTCTGGTGACAGGGACAAAAGTGACTTTGGATTTCGGCAGATATTCCTGCAGTCTGACTGCGACCGGAGCCATGTCATTTTTCTTCTTGTCTGCTTCACACTTTTCCGGGTCCTTGTGATCGACCTTTCCGAGGTGAGAGAGCAGGATGACCTTCGCTCCGTTTTCTACCAGATAGTTGATTGTCGGCAAGGCAGCCACGATACGATTGTCGTCAGTGATGACATCTCCCTTATGCGGGACATTGAAATCAACACGGACGATGACTTTCTTGCCTCTGACCTCCAGGTCAGTTACGAGTCTTTTTGCCATTGTTATTCCTCCCTTAGACCGTCTACTATTATACCATTTCCCATGAATTTTCTTTCATAATAAATATTAAAAAGAGACTAGTTTGAACCAGTCTCTTCCTTGCTGTTTTTGCTTCTCTTTTTCACTGTCATTTCGATGCCGTATTTTTCGCATTTTTTCTGATATTCCTTTTCGGCATCATTCAGTTCTTTCAGTACTTCATCCAATGTTCTCATATCGAAATCTCCTCGCGCTCTTACAATCATAACACAAAAAAGGTAATATGAAAGTATGTATGTCAGGGAAGAAGCCAGTGCTTCCATCACCATCGAAAAATCGAGATTCATCGCCTTTGTGAACTACTGTAAGGATGAAGCCCAGTATAAGGAATACCTTTCCTCTGTACGCCGGAAATACTATGACGCCAGCCATGTCTGCAGCGCCATGATCGCCGGTAATACGAGGCGGTCTTCCGATGACGGGGAACCCGGAGGAACAGCCGGGGTGCCTATCCTGAACGTCCTGGAAAAAAGAGGTCTCGATCACACCTGTGCCCTGGTCGTCCGCTACTTCGGAGGCATCAAGCTCGGGGCCGGAGGCCTCATCAGAGCCTATGGATCGGCAGTCAGCGAAGCGTTGAAGAATTCCGTCCTCATAGAAGAAGCCATCCTTCCCAAGTACCGTCTCACGCTGCCCTACGATCTGTCCAGCCGCATCGACTGGTATCTGGAAAACAATACGACTCTTTTAAACAGAGAGTATGGCGAAGAAGTCACCTATCTCTTTGCCTCTGACGATCCGGATATCGTCAAAAACATCCAGGAGTATACCAGAGGCATCGCCCCTGTCCTCATTGGCGAAGAAATCATAGAAAAGGTGGTATAATAACGATATGGAAATATTGATATTCATCAATCAGTATATCAAGTATGTCTACTGGCTCCTCATAGCCGGCATTCTGGCGTCTTTGATCTACCTCCTCGTCAACCTGAAACCGGTCTTCCGGGATCTCGGGATCCTCGGAAACGGGGCCGGACAGATGAGCGCCAAGCTGGCCCATGTCAAGGAATGCACGGAAAAGATATCCGCTACGGTCAACCGCGTCGTCCCGCTCATCGCCGGACTTGTCGGTGTCAGCACCCTGCTGAAGATCTTCGCCCATGTCATGAAAAAAGGCGATGACAACAAGCGTCACATCGCCGAGAATCTCGCGAAGGAGATCGACATGCGCAACCGGAAAGCCGCCGGAAGAAAACTCGTCAGCGAGGTCGCCAAGACGGCCAGGACTATCTCATCGCTTACCAGACAGATCTAGGATCTGTCTTTTATTTTAAGGTCGACCAGGCGTAGTCAGAGGCTTTACAGAGCCTCTTTCCTCTGTATACCGCTTCCGCTTCTCTCACTGTCAGAGGCAGGTAGTCTTCGATAAAGCGGTCGGCCATCTCTTCGTGGATAAAAACAGTCTTCCCTTTGACTGTTTCATGGAAGTCTCCTTCCATCTCCTTCAGAAAGCCCTCTATGTCAAAAGATACGATCCTGCAGATCTTCTCTTCTTCGAAGCCTTCCGGGACACACAGATCAAAGGAGATCCCGTATTTCTCTACGATATGGGCATTGAGGAGATGATAGTCGTCATGGAGCCTGTTTTCATCCTCTTCGTTCCTCATGCGCGGTATTTTCTCCTTCGTATGGAAGAATTCCCGGTAGAAGTCATCTTCTACGAGATGCATATAATAGCCGAAATAGAGATCATCTTCCCGGATCTCCTTTTCATATTCCTCATAGAATCGGTCGAAGTCGAAATAGCGCCGGTCCTTCAGAGAATCGTTCTGGAAGTGGGCGATGAGTCTCTCTTCCCGTCTTGTATAGGCATCCGGCAGGATGCTGCCCAGCAGAAAACGTCCTCTGTCTTTCACAAAGCCCTTTTCGCAAAGTCTTTCTCCGAAGAGATAGTGGATCGTCCGCTGCGCCATGAAAAAACCTGCCTTTCTCCTTTAAGGATAACACGGCAGGTTTTCGGGAAACTATTTGATGATGCTTTCGTTCCAGGTTGCCGGGACTTCCAGACCTAATAACTGGAAGACAGTGGCAGCGATGTTGGAAAGACCGAAGGCACCTTCCTTGAGTTCCACATCGGCATTGTAGATGAGGAACGGAACAGGAGCCAGGGTGTGAGACGTCTTCGGCTTGATCGGATCAGTCTCTTTCTTTCTCTTGTCATACATCTCATCGGCGTTGCCATGGTCGGCAGTGACGATGAGGATGGCATTGGCCTTGTCGCAGGCTTCCTTGACTCTCTTGAGGGCGATATCGACAGACTCGACACCGATGATCGTGGATTCATAGACACCGGTATGTCCGACCATGTCGCCGTTTGGATAGTTGCAGCGTAAGAAGGCATACTCTCCGGATTCGATGGCCTTGACCAGTTCGTCTGTGACTTCCGCGGACTTCATCCAAGGTCTCTGATCGAACGGAACGACATCGGACGGGATCTCGACCCAGGTCTCCAGTTCTTCGGAGAACTTCTCAGAACGGTTGCCGTTCCAGAAGTAGGTCACATGTCCGAACTTCTGCGTCTCGGAGATCGCATAGGTCTTGACACCGTACTTGACGAGATATTCCGACATCGTGTCCTTGATCTTCGGCGGAGATGTCAGATACTTCTTCGGGATCTTGAGGTCGGCATCATACTGCAGCATGCCTGCATACTTGACATCCGGTCTCTTCTTTCTGACGAAACCCTTGAAATCATCGCCTTCTTCAAAGGCTCTGGAGATCTCTAAGGCTCTGTCGCCTCTGAAGTTGAAGTAGACGACGGAATCGTGATCTTCGATCGTGCCGACCGGCTTGCCGTCATCACAGATGACGAATTCATGCATGAGCTGGTCTGTGGCGTTGTCTTCTTCCTGATAGGTACGGATAGCTTCCAGGGCGCTGGAGAACTTTCTTCCTTCTCCGCACACATGGGTGTTCCATCCTCTTTCAACCATGGACCAGTCAGCTTCATAACGGTCCATCGTGATATACATTCTGCCGCCGCCGGAAGCGATGCGGGCGTCAAAGCTCTCATCGTTCAGCGAAGCCATGTATTCTTCGATATCCGTGACATACTTCACAGAGGAGCCTTCCGGTACATCTCTGCCATCGAGTAAGGCATGGACTCTGACTCTTCCGACACCTTCCTTCTTGAGCTGTCCGATGAGGACTTTCAGATGGGAGATGTTGGAATGGACGTTTCCGTCGGATAAGAGGCCGATGAGATGGAAGGTATGTCCCTTCGCGTTCTCTACGAGTTCCTTCCAGGTCTCTGATTCAAAGATCGTTCCGGATTCAATGGATTCATTGACGAGCTTGGCACCCTGGGAATAGATCTGTCCGCAGCCGATGGCGTTGTGACCGACTTCGGAGTTGCCCATGTCATCATCGCTCGGTAAACCGACGGCTGTGCCATGTGCCTTGATCGTCGTGAAAGCAGATACTTTCTTGAGTTCGTCCAGGACAGGAGTATAGGCGTTCTTTACGGCATTGCCGAAATCGCTCTCTCTTTCTCCGACTCCGTCCATGACGACTAAAACTACAGGTCTTTTGTTCATAAACTTCCTTTACTTGGTACCGTAGATCCTGTCACCGGCATCACCGAGACCAGGTACGATATAACCGATATCATTGAGATGATCATCGAGGGCTGCGAGATACAGATCGACATCCGGATGAGCCTTTTCAAAGGCAGCGACACCTTCCGGAGCACCTACCAGGCAGACCATGCGGATGTTCTTGGCACCTCTCTTCTTTACCATGTTGACAGCGGCAATAGCGCTTCCGCCTGTTGCCAGCATCGGATCCAGTACGAGAACGACAGAATCTTCCAGTTCCTTCGGGAACTTGGCGAAGTATTCATGAGGTTCCAGAGTTTCTTCATCACGGTAGAGACCGATGAAACCGACTTTAGCGGTCGGAACAAGATCGAGGATGCCATTGACGAGTCCCATGCCGGCTCTTAAGATCGGCACGAGGATGACTTCGGTATCCAGGACCTGCGTGACGCATTCAGCCATCGGCGTCTTGATCGTGATGTCCTTCATCGGGAGATCACGGCAGACTTCATAGGCCATCAGCGAAGCGATCTCATCGAGATTCTCGCGGAAGTCCTTGTGTCCTGTCTCTTCCATTCGCATATAAGTCAGCTTGTGGGTGATCAGTGGATGATTCAGTACGGTAACCATAGTTTTCCCTCCAATTTTCCTTACCTATTATACAAAAGAATATGCCGAATGGCATATTCTTTATCTCAAATCATAAGTGAATGGATGATCTTCCTTTACGATGTCCAAAACTTCGCTTAAATCATGGATGACCCGGTTGTGCGGAGCCGTCAGCAGGACTTCACTCTTGTCCGGGTTGATGTCATAGGCGACCGCATAGGCGCCGTAGTTGTTGGCGGAGAGGATATCGTTGTAGGAATCACCGATGACGATCACGTCATCTTTATTCCAGTGGTTCTTCTTCAGGATGTTGAAGATGCCTTCCGGAGAAGGTTTCGGTTTCGAGGCGTCCTCAAAACCGCAGTAGTCATCGACATAGTCTTCGATGTGGAAGAGCTCCAGGTTGTGACGGATGGCCTCTCTTCCCTTGGTGGAGACGATGCCGACATAGCAGCCCTCTTTCTTGAGTTCTTCCAGGACTTCGGCCGCATGGGGATTGAGCTTATTGTAGAGATCGCCGTACTCCCGGTTCTTCTCCCGCCACTCGCTCACTAAGGCGTCCACATCCTTATCCGGGAAGTATGTCGGGAAGAGTTCCCGAAGACCCGGACCGAGGACTTCGACCTGTCTTTCCTTCGTGAAGTCTTCTTCCTTCGCATACTTCTTAAAGAGATCGCGGTAGGCTTCCACGATGGAACGGTTCGTATCGATGAGGGTACCGTCGAGATCGAAGAGGACGGTCGGTTTTCTCTTCCTGACGAAGATCTTGTCGATCACACCGAAGTAACCTAATAATCCTAATACCACGAAGGCTAAGGAGACCAGTACCGCCGTCTTGAAGTGTCCGATGAGCAGGGAGTCGGTCCTCCTTACTTCGATGAAGGCTCTCACGATCCCATACCACATGAGATAGGACCAGACCATGTCCCCTCTCTTACGGCGTCCGTAGCGCTTGACCAGGGTCCTGATGAGGATCCAGCCCAGCAGACAGCCCATGCTTTCAAAGAAGAACAGAGGCTCATAGTAGTGTCCGTCGATATACATGCCCTTCTTGAGGAAGAAGAGGATCCCGTCAAAGAAGGATTCTGCAACTTCCGGGCCGTGACATTCCTGGTTGACGAAATTGCCCCAGCGCCCTAAAGCCTGGGCGATCAGGACATTGGGAAGGATGCAGTCCGCTGTCTTGAGGAAGGAGACGTTCTTCTTCTTGCAGAACCAGCAGGCAAAGGCCGCTCCCGCGAAAAGACCGCCGTGTATCGCCAGTCCCCCTTCCCAGATCTTGATGATCTCCAGAGGATGGGAGAGATAGAAGGAAGGATTGTAGAAGAGACAGAACCAGAGTCTGGCGCCGATGATGCCTGCCCATAAGGTATAGATGAAGAGGTCATCCATGAAGCCGTCAACGTCGATATAGCGTGCTTCCTTCAGATCTCTCTTGGAGAAGTATAAGGTCAGGAAGGCCCCTGTCAGGATGAGGACCGCGTACCACTGGATATGGAGCGGACCGATAGCCAGAAATGTCTGAGGATTGGGAAAGAAACTCATCGTCCGGCCTCCTCTTCGTTTTTACGCTGTATCTCCTTCATGACGTTCTGCTTGAAGATCTCTGTGGTATTGATACCGGCCTTGCGGAGCTTGAAGTCTGTCACAGCGGCTTCGATAACGACACTGAGGGACTTGGAGGCCGTGACCGGAACGACGAGCTTTTGGATATCGAGACCCAGGATCGTCTCCTTTTCCTTGATCGGATTCAGACGGTCCACGACGAGACCTTCATCCCAGTTCGCCAGTTCGATGATGAAGTCCAGCGGGCTTTTGTTCATGAAGGCAGAAGCGCCGAAGAGCTGATTGACATCGATGACACCGACACCGCGGATCTCCAGCATCCTCTTCAAGATATCCGGCGCTTCACAATAGATGCGGTGGGAGATGTGCGAGACATCGACCCGATCATCCGCTATCAGCATATGTCCCCTCTTGATCAGGTCAAGAGCCAGTTCGCTCTTTCCGATGCCCGGA
>JAFOMB010000215.1 GCA_017419065.1 Erysipelotrichaceae bacterium
AGGCTTCTCCTTTCCGAAGGAAAAGCGAATAAGGAAAAAGTCTATGAACTGGCGGCGAAAGGACAGGAACTCGCAGAACCGAAAGATATCATAAAAGATCCCTATGTCTTTGAGTTTCTGGGTATACCGGAGAGGAAGGCCATGCTGGAAAGCGATCTGGAAAAGGCTCTCACAAGACAGCTGGAAGACTTCATGCTGGAACTGGGAAGAGGCTTTATGTTTGTCGGAAGACAGCAGCGCGTGACCCTGAACAATACCCATTACTATGTAGACATGGTCTTCTACAACCGGGAGCTTCACGCTTACGTGCTGATCGAGTTGAAGACCGTAAAGCTGATGCCGGAGGCAGTAGGACAGCTGAATATGTATCTCAACTACTATGCAGCCGAAGTGAACGAACCGGAGGATAATCCGCCGATAGGGATCATCCTTTGTACGGACAAGGACAATGTGAGCGCAGAATATGCATTAGGCGGTCTTTCCAGCAACATCTTTGCGTCGACATATACCTGTGTGATCCCGGAAAAGGAAAAGCTGATTGCCCAGATCGAAGCTGTTCTGGAACAGTGGAGAGATCAGGAAGAATGATAAAGCAGATAATATGACATCATTCACAGGATATTCTCTTCCTGAAGGGATGGGGCTTTCTCTGCCTATCCCCCTATTGATCAGCTGATTCGAATGCTATCAAAAAAGGACCCACGAAGCATACATTCATGCGAACTCGCTCGGTCCTTTATCATTGTAATTCCCGTATTATATCTTTGAAATGTAGCAGTGCTTGGATCCTATATGATCCCCTGCGGCACTAACAGTATCAGCAATAACGCTACCGCGATCCACACCGTCAGTAAGAACGTCCTCTGGTCCTTCTGTTTCCAGGAAGGCACGAAGTTGGCCGCCAGGAAGAACGGGATATATGTCGTAATGAATACCGGTATTACGCCCCACCACTTATACACCCAGATGAAGGAGTGATTGGAGGTCCCGGCTAAGAAAGATTCTACCAGGGCAAATAATAAGGCCATACCTAAGGCGCCTAAGAGTCTGTCCTTCTTTGTCGGTTTCTTCGGCAGCATCTTATAGCTGATCATACCCGCTACCGCAAACATCATCGAAAGCTCCCAGCACACTCCTATCAGTAAAATAAAGGTCGTCGACTCATTGGAGACAGCCCAGAGCGGATAGCCGGTAAAGTGGGCGATCAGCGCATTGGCGATCTCATAGAGCCAGTGGACACCATATAGGGAGAGTCCTGCAACGATGTACTGCCAGTTCTTCTGCGAGATCTCTGTCCAGTAGATGTAGAAGACGACAGTCAGTATGAAGATAAAAGTCCAGTTGAAGTTCTCCGTGCTTCTCACAAGAATAGAATGAATCAGATCCATTGCCTCTTTGGATCCGTCTCCCCAGAATACAAACATGATATGTTCCTTCTTTCCTTACTTTCAGTATAGAGGATTCTTTCTGTAAATCGAAAGTCAGAAAGCAGAAGATGAGGATCTCAAGCAGAACTTGTTTGAAGGAGAAAAGATATCTGTCTACAATATAACCGACTGGCAGACAGAGATCAGTGGCAGGGAATCAGTCCGTGTCCATTGGAAACGGGAGTGGAATGACCAACCCGTTCCTCTGATAACCGGTCTTTTCTTATATGCGGGTGGGTTTGCTATAATGAAGATAATTATGAGAGTATTCCGGTCCATCATTCTGATCTTTCTCTTTCTTTCTCTTTTCTCCTGCGCAGACAAGAAAGACACGCTTTCCTATACGCAGATCACCCAGGAGGAAGCGATGAGGATGATGGAAGAGGAAGACCGCATCATACTCGATGTAAGAACGATAGAGGAATACAATGAAGGCCACATACCCGATGCCTTGTGCATCCCGGTAGAGACGATCGGAAACAACAGGCCTGAAGAACTGCCCGACCCCGATCAGATCATCCTGGTGTACTGCCGTACGGGAGTAAGGGCGGCACAGGCTTCAGAGAAATTAGTAAAACTCGGTTATACAAAGGTCTATGACTTCGGAGGCATCGTGACCTGGAAAGGAGACATCGTGATCGAAGGAGAAGAAATCTGCAGAGAACCGGAAGCTGCACTGGCTGTTGAAGTGAACGGAAGACAGATCTATACCAATACCATTACTAAGAAGGAACTTCTGAAGACTATGGGTATTGACTGGTATAAGGTATCTTTCAAGGATGAAGGAAGCATAAAAAGAGCTGTCCTTCCTTTCTCTGTCTCTTTGGAAGAAAAAGAGACAGAGGTAAAGACAGGGGATGTCCTCTTATGCAGCGGCAATGAGATCCTGCTCGTACTGGAGGAAGGAACTCTCTATGGGGAAAAAATCGGCTTCTTCGTCGGGATGACCAAGGGAGAACTGGAAGAGATCTACGGAAGAGGAGACTTCAAAGCAGAGGTCTTCTTAGACTGGCTGGATTACTGAAAACTACGTTATAATATCAGTGTAAAAAGAGCGATCTTTTATAGGCAACCGATCCTGGCCTTGAGCCGGGTACGCCGATCTAGGGCAGTCCGTTGCCTTTTTTATTATTCACAGTTCTGTATCTGACAGATTTTCCAGTCAGTGACTGGAAAATTGACACGGACACATTACTGTGAACCGGTGTCCATCTCCGATAGAGAAAGCCTTTGTTTATTTGAGAAGGGGTGCGAACACTCATGTCGAAATTGTTCCGAAACACCGGGAAGACAAAGAACAATGATATTAACGCATACAAAAAGCCGGGATACTTCCCGGCTTTTGAAAAGGGGACAAAGAGTATTACAGGCAGTTCCTGTAGATCTCGATGATATCTTCCTTGTACAGAGGACGGAAACCTGCGTGGAAGCTCGTGCCGTTGTTGGTGAGCTTGTCAGCCATCTCTTCGAACTTGGAATCATCGATACCCAGGTCCGTGAGATTGGAGGTGAGGCCTAAGGTCTTGTAGGAGAACTCTTCGATCTTTTCAATGACCTTATCGGCCATCTCTTCATCGGAGAGGCTCCTGTCAAGGTCAAAGGCGTAGAGGCCTAAACCTCTGAACTTCGGATAGGACTTTTCATCCTTCACGAAGCGCAGCCACCTCGGCATCAATATCGCCAGTCCCAAGCCATGGGTGATATCGTAGTAGGCCGAGAGTTCATGTTCCATCGGATGCATGGACCAGAGATGTCTCTTGTCGTATTCGATGAAGTGGTTGATGGCCCACGGAGACGCCCACATGAGGTTGGCTCTGGCTTCATAGTTGGTCGGATCGTTATAGGCGATCGGACCGTACTTGAGCACCGTTCTGACTAAGCCCTGAGCTACCGTATCCAGCATGTACAGATCATCACTAGGAGAAAAGTAGACTTCAAAGACATGGGCGATGATGTCGACGGCTCCGCAGGCTGTCTGATACTTCGGAACAGTGAAGGTGTATTCCGGATTTAAGAAGGTCGCCTTCGGCAGCAGGTTGGGATTGCTGTAGACTTTCTTGTCAAAGGTGGATTCGTTGGTGATGACCGCCCCCGAGTCCATCTCGGAACCGGTCGCGGAGATCGTCGACATCGCAATGACAGGTAAGGCCTTTTCTGTAGGAGCCTTCTTGATGACGAGGTCCCATAACGGCGCATCGGATACAGCTCCTGCCGCAATGGCCTTGGAGGAGTCGATGACACTGCCGCCTCCGACACCCAGGACCACTTCGATATTCTTTTCCTTGCATATCGCAATGGCCTCTTCGCAATCCGTATGCCTCGGATTCGGCCTGACATTTGTGAACTCCGTGATATCCAGATCATAGTCTCTTCCGGCTTTCATCACTAAATCATAAATGCCATTAGACTTGATATAGTCTCCGTCATAGACGAAGAGGACTCTCTTCCCATAGCGGGAAAGTTCCTCTCCCAGATGTTCCATCTCCTCCGGTCCGAAGTAGACACGGGTAGGGATATTGTAGATGAATGGATTCATAGGACTCCTTTCTTAGAAGAAGGCAATAACTCAGTTATTGCCTTCTTCTCTCTTTTAGAACATCGTTCCTCCGGAACAGTCAATCAGGTCGCCGATGATCTGTCTGGATTTCTCTGAACAGTAGAAGGCAACGATATTGCCGATGTCCTCCGGTGTTGCCCAGCCTATACGAAGGAGAGCTTCTCTTTTCTTATAGGATTCCGAGTTCGGATCGGCATAGTGGTTCTCTGTCCTCACATAACCCGGGATCAGGCAGTTCACGGTGATGCCGTAATCGATGAGCTCATGGGCCATCCTTCTCGATAAGGCGGCTACAGCGCCCTTGACAGGTCCATACGGCGTCTGCGGCTTGGAGACGGAGACGAAGGCAGCTTTCGCTGAGATGTTGACGATATTGCCCTTCTGATTCCTCTTTCTCGCTAAAGCCGTGAAGCAGCGGGACATGTAGAAGACGTGGTTCAGGATGCCTTCTACACCGCTCTGCCATTCTTCATAGGTGATCTGGTCAAAGGTCTTCTGGCCATAGAGGTATCCTCCGGCAGCATTGTTGACGAGGATATCGACATGCTCGACTTCCTTATCCAGTCTTTCAAAGAGTTCATCGACGAGCTCCGGCTTGGCGACGTTGTACTTCATGGGCTTGACTTCCACGCCATACTCCTTCTCCACGGATTCCTTATAAGCTTCCGCCTGCTCGTCATTGACCATGAAGACCGGTATGAGGTTGCATCCTTCGGAAGCTAAGACTCTTCCGATACCGGCGCCGATACCTGAGGTACCGCCGGTGATGATCGCGTATTTTCCCTTTAATCCAAGGTCCATAAGTTGACCTCTACTTGAAGATGCCTAAGAGTCCGCCGACAACGGAAACAGCGACGATGAGCAGCAGGATCGTGGTGGTCTTCATCTTCTTCTTGTCGATCAGCCAGTATACCAGCATGGTCGCGCAAAGCGGAAGGATCTTCGGGAATACGGCATCAAAGAGCTTTTCCTGGATGGAGAAGGTCGCGTTCTGCGTGACGATATTGATGCCGCAGTTCAGCTTGACGAAGTTGGCGATGAGACCGCCCATGACGAAGCAGCCCATGACCTTGGCGCCATCGAGGATCTTGTCGAAGACCCCGTTCTGGAGCAGGTCGAAGATAGCTTCAGAACCCTTATTGTAAGTGAGCCAGAAGAAGCCGAACTGCATGGCGTAAACTCTTGTAAAGGTCAGCAGATAGTGTAGGAAGACACCAAGCAGAGAGCCCTGCAGAGTGATATCGATGCAGATCGCCAGAACGATCGGATTCCAGACTGCCTGAACGATCGTATCACCGATACCCGCCAACGGGCCCATCAGGGACGTCTTGACAGAACTGATCAGTTCATCCGGGATGTCTTCTCCCAAAGATTTCTGTTCTTCCAAAGCGCAGGCAGCACCGAAGATCAGTCCGCCGAATTCCGGTTCGGTATTGTAGAATTCGAGGTTTCTCTTCATGACCGCATGACGCTTTTCTTCGGCATCCGGATCGTCTTTATAGAGATCGTAGATGATCGCTCTGAGGGCATGCGCAAAGGCTGTGCCCATCATTCTCTCGTAGTTGTAGCAGGAAAGAGAATGGCTTTCATATAAGAAAGATGCTTTCCAGAGATGGCTCTTCGGAATGACATGTTTTACAGTTCTTTCACTCATACTATCTTGCCTCCCTTGGCTTCAGCGCCACATAGATGACAGCTAAGCAGAGACCGATCAGACCCAGGGTCAAGAGATCCATACCGAACTTGACGGCGAGGATGAAACCCAGGAACAGGAACGGACGGAACTCACCCTTGAACAAGAAGGACAGGGTGATCGCAATACCGACAGTCGGCATCAGGCCGGCGATGATATTGATGATGGTGAGGACCTTGCCGGACATGATGTCCATGAGACCCTGGATGTAGTTGGCACCGAAGTATACTGCCAGCATACACGGGACACCGGCGATCAGGAAACCTAAGAGAGCCGGCAATAAGAGCTGAGGGATCCACAGAAGATTATATTTGTGTTCGTCGATCAGTCTCTCATGCAGACGGACAAAGACAGAGTTGACGGTCAGTCTGGTCGTCCAGGTGACGGTACCGATCAGTCCGATCGGAACGGCGAGAGCGATAGCCTGTTCTGTCGTCAGACCGCCTGTGATGGCCATAGCGGCACCCATGATACCGGCGATCTTCTGGTCAGAAGGCATACTGCCGCCTGCCGAGACAAGACCCAGGAACAGCAGGTTGATGCTGCCGCCGACCATAGCGCCCTTCAGTGGATCACCGAGGATACATCCTACCAGGAATCCGCTCGAGAGAGCCGGGCTGACAGCCCATCCGATAGCTTCTGTGATACCGAAGCCACCGGCGAGGTAGACGATACCACAGAGGAATGCTTGAAACAATGACATACTTTCCCCTCCTTTATTTCTCCATTTTCATGGAAATGAAGTATCGATACTTCATTAAGCACCTAATTGTTCTTTCAGTTCGATCCGTCCCTGTTCTGCCACAAGACGGTAGTAGACATCGATGCCTCTGGCATACATCCTCTTCATGGAAGCCACTTCTTCCTCATCCGCCTGGCAGTTCCGGACGAACGGCTTCCGATTTCCTCTGGATCCCATGCCGCCGATATTGACGGCTTTCAGATCGATCCCGGCATCGATGATCTTTTCGAAGGTGATCGGCGTCTTGGTGAGAAGGATCATCTTCTCATCCGGATCAGGGTCTCTCTTTAGGGCTTCGATCCCCTCTTCCAGGGTATAGATCTCAAGTTTCACTCCCTTCGGAGCGACCATTTCCAGGACCCTCCTGTTGAACTTGTCGTGGGCGACCCCGTCGTCGACGATCATGACATGGTCCGCATGATAGTAAGGGATGAAAGAGGTGACGACTTCTCCGTGTATGAGCCGGTCGTCCACTCTGGCCAGCAGAACGTTTCTCATTGGTTTTCCTCCTCTGATAATAGGTCGAGCAGTTGTTTCCGGACATCCACGACACTCTCCGCCGCCTTCTCTACGACCGCTTCCGAGATCTCTTCCGCGTTCTTTCCGCAGCGCATCATGGAAACGGCTTCCAGCAGCAGAGGCACATTGATGCCGGTGACATGATAGAGAGGGTACCTCCCCATCAGTTTGTTGACAGCGTTGAACGGACTGCCGAAGTACAGATCCGTGAAGACGAGGATCTCCTCGTCTTCATATTTCCAGATGATCTCTTCGATCTTCTTCTCCAGTGTTTCGACACTGTCTTCCGGAAAAAGACCCAGGAAGAAGAGGTCTTCCTGTTCGCCGATGATCATCTGCACTGTTTCTGACAGTCCTTTGGAAAAAGGTCCGTGCGAGATCAGTATTGTTTTCATAAGCGTTCACCTTCAACTTCATTGTAGGAAGAAGGAATGTACGATAGATTTCCATTTATTTCATAGTCACTATGAAATCGTCTAAGAGATGGCCGGTACCGGGAACCCGTATAATATAAGTGAGGATAAACTATGAATACCAGACAGAAAGAGATCATCACCTATCTCTACAAGAATGAGGGACAGTATCAGAACTCCACATTCTTTTCGAGGGAACTCGGCGTCTCTTCGAGGACGATACAGTCGGATTTCAAGGCGATCAAAGAGGAACTGGACGAATATGCAGACATTTTCCTGGTGGAGACCAGGATCCCAAGCGGCTCCCGTATGATCATAAAGAACAGAGAGAAAGCGGAAGAGCTGATCAGACAGATCTTTCAGAAGGACCGGCCTTCTCTCAACCACCGTCATGACCGGGTCACGGCTTTACTGGTATACATCGTGAGACAGAAAAGACCGGTCCCGGCGGAGCGGCTGGCCAGGAACCTCTATATCTCCTTATCGACTGTAAACAAGGACCTCCAGCAGCTGGAGAAGATTCTGAAGAAATACGATCTTACCCTCTCTTCGAAGAAGGGATCCGTTTCTATTGAAGGAAGAGAGCTCGACAAAAGGAAGTGTCTGGTCGATAACGGCCTTCTCTTCCGAAATTATGTGCCAAGTGAATCTGATATCAATTACGGCATCGATGAATCCGACTTCATCAAGTCCGTCCTCGTGGGCCGTCTGGTTGACATGAAGTGCACGATTTCCGACATCGAGTTCCAGAACCTCGTCGCCTGGCTCAAGATCTCTACAGAGAGAATGAAGGCCTCTTTCATCCTGGATGACGATGACCTCTTCGCCCATGAGAACCTCGATGACCAGGACGTCCTTCTGGCTACCCATATCTATGAGGACTTGCTGAAAGGAACCGGCGCCCCGATCACCCGGGATGAGATCCTCTTTTTAGCAACCTATATCAATAATCATTCCAGCTATGTCGATGTCGACTACATATCGCCGGATCTCAACGATTTCATCTCGCAGGCTCTTGTCTCCATCGAGCAGTTCTTCCCGGCCTCCCTGTCTTCCAACAGCAATCTCCGCATATCGCTGGCCCTGCACACCTCCCCTCTCATATCCAGAGCGAGGAACGACATGCAGATAACCAACAATATGAAGATCTACGTGAAGCAGAACTTCTCCTTCGCCTTCGACGTCGCGGCCTATTATGTCTATCTCTTATCGAACCACTATCACATCAAGGTCACGGAAGACGAGACAGCCTTCGTAGCCATCCTCTTCAACCGCTACCTGTACCGCGATGAGAACTACGGTATCACCCGCAAGCGCATCTGCATCATCACCACCCAGATACGCTCCTCCAGTTTTCTCATCGAGCAGCTGCTATCCAATAAATACGGACGCTATATCGACAAGATCGACTTCATACAGTCCTCTGATCTGGATGACCTCGATCTGAGCCGCTATGAACTCTTCCTGTCCACCGAAAACAATATCGCCGTGACAAGCGGCCTGGCCTACCGTATCTCCTCTTTCCCAGGCGAAAAGGAGATCGACAAGGTCGGAGAGATGATCATCGGGTATGACAACGCTGAAAAGATCATCCGTTTCTTTGACAGAGATCTCATCTTTTTCACCCACAAAGAAGAACAGAAGGAAGTGGAAGAGCTGCTGATATCCAAATCTGTCCAGAAGCATCAGACGAAAGGACTTAGAGAGGAAATCGAGCTCAGGAGCCAGTACGGTTCCACCTACTTTGGCAACTCCATCGCCATCCTCCATCCAATGAGGAACATCGCTTCCTCTTCCTTTATCGGCGCAGCCGTCCTCAAGGAACCGTTGTCCTGGGACGGCTGGGAAGAGAAGGTCAAGGTCGTCTTCCTGGTCTGCCTTGAGAAAAACAACCACGCGGCCTTCCGGGCCTGGGATTCCCTGTCTTCGATGATCTTCTTAGACAGCGGCTTTATCAGCGATGTCCAGAAAGTCTCCTCCGCGGAAGAGTTTATCGATGTCTGTTACCGTTCCATGAAAAGAGGCAATATATGAACAGAGAAAGCCAGATCATCGCCATCGTCCTGATGGTCCTCGTATCCCTGCTGGTCGCCGGACTTCGCTTCTATACAAAAAGGAAGCTCAGGGATTCCTTTGAGAGCGGGAACTTTGAAGAGTATCAGTCCTTCCTGGATTCCTCTCTGGTAAAGGTCTATATCCGTCCTTATCAGCGGGAACTCAGCCGGCTCACCGGCTATCTGGCTGCTATGGATAATGAAGGAACAGACCGGCAGATACGGTACATGCTGGAAGACATCAATACGACTTCGAAACAGAAAGCGGAGATCGCTTCCCGGGGCTTCTATCACTACCTCTCTGTCGAAGACTTCAAGAGGGCCGGGGACATGTTCAAAGTCATCGAAGAAAACAAGCAGGAAGTCCCGGACTACTCCACGATCTCTCTCATGAACGACATCTTCGTATTGAAGAAGGCCGATCACATCGATACCCTGAAGAAGAACATCGAAGTGCTGAAGAAACAGGAAGACGAAGACGGCCACATCAAACAGAACATCGGCATCTTCGAATACCTGATCGCCATACAGTATCAGAACAGGAAGCAGTTCACGGAGATGAGAAAGTACCTGGAATCCTCACTGGAGAAGTGTAAGGGAACTCCTTATGAAGGAAGGATCCGGCGGCTGCTTTAGGTATTCCTCACAGCATTCAGATACTGCGAAAAAAGGACGAGATTCTCGTCCTTTTATAATGTTCGATCAGGAACAGTTCTTGTTTTTTCACTATTTTTCTCTTCTTCCGGCAGAAAAAAAGACAGGTCACTCTATCTTACAGAGTTCCCCTGTCTCTTTTTGACTGTTCTCAGTGCCTGTTCAGACCGCTGTCCTTACAGGATGGTCTCTGTGCCGTCCGGATGGATGATCACGAACTGGCAGTTGAGTCCGAATTTCGCCACAAGCGCAGAGATGACCGCTAACGGCGCAGCCCCTGTCAGTAAAGCCAGGGTGCCGATCGTCGCACCGGCATTGACGGAGACACTGGTGATGGTCTTGCCGTATCTGTCTCTCACGGCGATCTTGGCGACATTGCCCTGATCGATGGCTTCCTTGATCTTGTCCATCAGATCATCAGCTGTTCTCTCGCTTTCCCTGAAGAAACCGGAGAACGGTTCTTCCTTCTTTTCCTCATTTCCGAAGAAGCTTGTAAAGCCCTTGTTCTGTTTGACGTCTTTATTGCTTTCAAGAAGGATGATGGCATCAAGCACATCGCCATCCGCTTTGACTAAAGCATCTTTTGCTTCGGCATAGGAACATCCGGTCCTCTCAATGACCTGGTCGACATCCTGAATGGTAAAGTTCATAACATACCCTCCTTTAGCACTCTTAATGTACTAGTGCTAAATACATGATATCGTGAATAGGATCCCCCTGTCAAGAAAAGACATGTTCAGGGTCTGTCGATGAAGTGTATCTCTGTTTCCGCATCCAGAGCTTCTGCGATCCTGTTCAGTGTCTTTAAAGAGATATTGGCCATGCCTCTTTCGATACGGCTGATATCTGACTGATCGATCCCGGTCTTCTCCGAGAGCTCTTTCTGGGACATGTCCCTTCGTGCCCTGAGAGAGATGATCTTCTCACCCAGATCGCTGTAGGGGGCCGGTTTGGCCCTTCTGAGCGTGATCCCCTCTTCATAGACTGTCTCAGTCTCCAGATCCAGTTCATCGCTCCAGATGATCCCATAGAAGCCCTGAAGCTTTCCGGATGTGAAGAGAGATCTGTCTTTCAGGGCTTTCATCTGAGGGTATTTCTCAAAGAGGACAGAGACATCGTAGCGTTTGATATAGCCGTCCTGGAAGCGTACTTCCAGAACGGTGCTTTCTTTGAATCGTAACTGTAATGCTTTGTGGAACATAGTGAGATCCTTCCCTGTATATATTATATGGGATTTATACCCAATAATCTATCATGTTCGCAAGTCGTCCCTTCAAATCGTTAAAACATGTCATAAAGAGAAAAGGAGCTCCGGTCATGTCGGAGACTCCCTTTTCCGATTAATTTAACAACCTTCTTCTATCTCGTCTCTATCTCCTGACCATCCGTCATAGAGAAGACAAGTCTCGCGGAATCATCCGAGACAGCAGCTGTACCGCCGGTGATGTATCCGGAATGGATGTCATTGGAAGATACGAATCCGAGTGCGGAGGATTCCTTGCCGGTCTTGATGAGAAGGACAGGCGCCTTGATCGCGAAGCCTAAAGGACCTGCACACAGACCATCCGGATAATTGTCGGAGTAGGCGAGGATCGCCCTGTCCGGATTCGAGAAGAAGACAGCCGCTATCAGAGCGGAAGTCTCCTGTCTTCCCTTTCCGGAAAGACGGACAGGTTTCCGTATGGTATTCACTTCTTCTTCGATGGCAGCGGAGACAGCACCGGTACCGCCGATGATATAGAAGGTATTGAAGCGGTGTTCTTCAAGGAAGGCTCTCTGTGTATCGTTGAGAGAGGTATTCTTTCCATTTACCAGTAACATAGGTCTTCCGGTAGAGGAAGCACTTAGGGAGTCGGCGTAGTTTGCGCCGGTGACGATCAGGATGTCTTCATCAGTGACGCCTGCTTCATTCAGGATGGCGATATTCGTCGCATAGCGGTTTTTACCGGAAAGTCTCCTGATATTGAAACCTTCCAGTCCTGCCAGACAGGATTCCGGAACAGCGCCATCGCCGCCTAATACATAGACAGTTCCGCCGCTGACCAGATTATTGCGGATATACTCATTGACTGCAGCTGCCTGGGTCGGCTTTGTCAGAAGGATCGGGGCATTGTGCTTGGATGCCAGATATCCTCCGCCTAGGGCATCGGCGAAGTTTTCACCTGTTGCCAGGATGACGGTATTGAACTGATCGACACCCAGTTCCTCTTTCATGACATCGGCAGCCTTGAGAGAAGTCTGGTAGCGGTTCTTGCCGGAGAGACGGATGACTTTATCGTTAACTGGAGAAACATCTGGAATAGTCAAATCTACAAGATGATGCCCATTGACATTCTTCATCAGGAACGCATCCCATCTGCTGATCGTCAGGAATGAGTAAGATTCACACAAATCTTTAAAAGACGATATAAATGTAGGATCGCCAATCGACGGGGAATCTGCGATCGTCCAATCATAATTCGGAACTCTATCCTTATCTTCAGACATGCGATATGGCGCTACAGCAAAGTGCTTATTGCCATTATCCAACTGCATGACACTTATATTATCTGTATCATAGTTGTCCAGATAATATGTAGTCCCGACAACAGTATCATAGCCGCCATCTGAAGACCCCATAATCGAGAACATCAAACTGATTGTTCTATTTTCCGGATAATAGTCAAACTCAGTTATATAAGGCGTTCCCGAATATACGTTTTCATAACGGACAAGCTTGTGCACTAATCCTTTATCATCACTCTGCTCAAATATGCCATTTTTGATAATATATGCAGCGAACTCCCGAACTGCGTTATTGGTATTTGGTATCTTCCGAACTGTCACTGTTGCAGATGAAGTACAGACTTGTTTTTTTGTAGAAACTGTTATTGTCGTCTCTCCTTCAGCGACAGCCACGATTGTGCCATTCGCATCGATCTTAGCAACATTTTCGTTTGATGAAGAATACTTAACATCAGTATTTTGTGCTTCAAGAGGAGTAAAAGAAACAGATGTCTGCTCAATTTCTCCCGCAGTCAATTCATATTGGTTTTTATTAAAAGAAATCGATTGGGCATAAACCGGTTCTGTTACTGTTACAGGAATCCTTTTGTAATAACCGGCATCTTTAGTGACACATATTACATCGACCGTCCCTGGATTGACTCCGGTGATCATACCTGTATCGCTGATTGTGGCGATGTTTTCATCATAGGAAGCATAATACAGAGTCTGCATAGTCGCGTAGATTGGCTTCACGTAGAATGACGTTCTGGCATTGTCCCCAACAAATGTCTCGACAGAAGAAGGGCCTTCCAAACCGGTGACCGGCGTAAGATTTACCTTGCCAAGGTCTGTGAGACTAGCTCCTACGTACTTGTTGACAGCGGTATCCCAAACAGTAATAGCCAGAGGTACAAATTCAACAGCCTTATTCTTTGCTGTTGTCGTATTAGACCCGTTCACTAAAAACCAGGAAAATGAGTTTTCACTGTAGGTTTTTCCGATATCATATGTCGAGC
>JAFOMB010000216.1 GCA_017419065.1 Erysipelotrichaceae bacterium
ATATCTGTATATACAGGAGCGTTTTTCTTATGAAAGTGACTTTTTTCGGTACTACGACATTACTCTTCGATGACGGGAAGGATCAGATCTTCTTCGACTGTCATTTCACGAGACCTTCCTTACTCAAATACATCGGCGGCACGGAAGAGACGAATACCGCTTTAGCGGATGAGCTATTGAAGATCCATAAAGTCGACAGACTGAAAGCTGTCTTTGTTTCCCACTCCCATCATGACCACGTCATGGATGTCCCGTATGTCGTGAATAAGACAGGGGCCATGGTCTACGGCAGTTCCTCGGCTTTGAATGTCTGCCGGGGCAGAGATGTCAAAGAGGAACAGTTAAGAGAATTTGAAGCGGAGAAGACCTATGAAGTAGGGGACTATAGTATCAAGGTCATCAAGTCTCTTCACTCCAAGCCGACCATCCTGAACAACGATCTGGGTCAGACCATCGATGAGCCTTTGAAGAAAGACGCGAAGTTACGGGACTACAAGGAAGGCGGCTCCTATGACTTTATCGTAAAGCACAGCGGGAAGACCTACATCATCCGTCCGAGCTTCAACTATATCGAACATCAGTTAGACGGCTATACCTGTGATGTCCTCTTCCTGGGCGTTGCGGGACTGGCGAAGGCGGATGAAGAAACAGAGAAGAGATTCTTTGAGGAGACTGTCAAAAAGACAAAGCCGTCTCTTGTCATCCCTCTTCACTGGGACAACTTCTTCTCCTCTCTGGAGGAACCTATCAAGGGGATGCCAAGGCTGGTAGAAAAGACAGAAGTGGTCTTCTATAAGCTGGCGAAATACTGCGAAGCCCATGACGTCAACTGCGTACTGCAGTTCCCTAGGACCAGCATAGAACTCTAAACAAAGGCAGACCGGAAGGTCTGCTTTTAAAAAGGAAGAAATAGAGTGAGGAATTCGAGGTCCTCCTGTCAATAATGGAATGGAACATCCTGAAGGGATGAAGTGAGTATATTTTAAAAGTAAACTTTAAGTATACTTTATGTTACAGTAGAGACAGGAGGATCGTGATGCGTTTTTCAAGAGAAGATGAGATGACGGAATTCAAGGAAAGCCTTTCACAGCTGGATAAGGGACTCAAGTCACTGACAGCCATGCTGAACAGGAACGGGAAGGGTACCGTCTATTTCGGCGTGGATGATAACGGCATGGTCAATAAGAAGATCACGGTGGGGAAGAACACCTTCTCGGATATCCGGAACCGCTCCAGAGAGATGATCGATCCGCAGGTGGTCTTAAAGATCGAAGAACATAAAAACGAAGAAGGAAACACTTATATCTCCGTCTACGCCAACGGTCATGATATCCCGTATTCCTTTGACGGAAAGTTCTATATCCGTACCGGTGACGCTGATGAGAAGATCTCGACAAACATACTGAGAAAGATGCTGCTGAGCGGGGAGACGGATATCCTCAAGGAGATCCCTTCCGATGATCAGGATCTCGCTTTCAAACAGCTTGGTTCCTTATTGAATCTCAATAACTATCATGTGAGCGACAGCGAAGAATTCTACAGGAGCTTTTCTTTGATCAATGAGGAGGGGAAGTATGATCTCATGGCCTACCTCCTTTCTGATAAGAACAGCGTTTCCATCAAAACAGTACGTTTTGACGGAACAGACAAGGCGGCTATGTCGATGCGGACAGAATACGGCAACCGCTGTCTTCTCTGCTCTCTGCAGTCGGTCCTGGAATACATCCGGTCTATCTGTACGGTCAGAGTAGATCTGAAAGAGAGAAAGAGAAAGGAGACACCTCTGTTTGACTATGAGGCATTCCAGGAAGCCTGGATCAATGCCTGTCTCCATAACAGCTGGCAGGAGAACCTTCCGCCGGCCGTATATCTCTTTGATGACCGGATCGAAGTCGTCTCCTATGGAGGACTGCCTTATAAGCTCTCGAAAGAGAACTTCTTCCGGGGCGTCAGTATGCCGGTCAACCGTTCCCTGCTGTTCATCTTTGCGGCCTGCGGACTGGCGGAGCAGACAGGACACGGGGTGCCGAAGATCGTGAGGGCCTGCGGTAGAGAGGCTTTCTCCTTTGCGGAGAATACTCTTACGGTGACGATCCCGTTCGCTTTTGAACCGGAATATGTCACCCTGCGGAAAGAAAAAGAAAAAGAGTCCATGGAACTCTCGATCAATCAGAAAAACGTAGCCCTGTATCTGGAAGAAAACAGTCATGCAACACTTCAGGAGACAGCTGAACATACCGGTCTTTCTCTGGCAGGTGTCAAGAAGATCGCTTCGAAACTCCAGGAAGCGGGATTCTTACGAAGACTGGGTTCTAAGAAGGCGGGCTATTGGAAGGTGTATCTATAATAAAAGATCCGGCAGTTGCCGGATCTTCATGTTTAAGCTACCCGGTTGACAGGGTTTCCTTTTAAATACTGTCTGAGATTCTCTATGCCGATATCGAGAAGTCTCTTCCGGCTCTCATAGGCCGCCCAGGCGATGTGCGGGGTCAGGATGAGGTTCTCCGCTGTCAGAAGAGGGTCATTTTCCTCTAACGGTTCTTTCTCTGTGACATCCAGGGCAGCTCCCTGGATACGGTGATCATTGAGAGCTTCCGCTAAGGCTGCTCCGTCGATCAAAGGACCTCTGGAGGCGTTGATGAGAAGGACAGAAGGCTTCATGAAAGATAACGTCTCCTTATTGATGAGATGGTAGTTCTCACTGGTCAGAGGACAGTGGAGACAGATGACATCAGAGGAAGACAGGAGTTCTTCTAAAGAGAGATAAGGGTAGGGGACACCTTCCTTTTTCATATAGTCGTGATAAAAGACCTCCATGCCTAAAGCAGAGGCGATCAGGGCCGTTCTCTGACCGATCCTTCCCAGACCGATGATGCCCATCTTCTTGTCTTTGAGTTCCATCAGAGGCTTCTTCCAGTAGCTGAAATGGCCTCCGGAAGACCATTCGCCTTTTTTGACGGAATCATTATGGAGACCGACGTGGTTGGTCAGCTCCAGCAGTAAGGCAATGGTATGCTGGGCAACAGCCTCTGTGCCGTAGGTCGGGATATTGGTGACAGTGATATTTCTCTTCTTACAGGCTTCGATATCGATATTGTTGAAGCCGGTTGCCATTTCCCCGATATAGCGGATCGAAGGACATTGAGACAGAGTATCTTCGGTGATGACGACCTTGTTGACGAAGACGATCTCCGCATCGCTGATGCGAGAGACAATGTCCTTATCTTCTGTAGAATCATAGACGGTGAGGTCTCCGAACTGCTTCAGGGCATCATAGGAGAGATCGTCTGATACGAGAGTCTTTCCATCCAATACAACGATTTTCATATACATCCTTTCCGTGAATAAGGAAACGGAACAGCATCTGCTGTTCCGCATTTCTTTTCAGCTTAGTCTTTTCTTCTGAGATGGACTGCGAAGCCGCCGGCATCGACCTGAGACTCATCGAACCAGATGGAGATGAGGCCCTTGTCATCTTCGGCCTTGCCGACATCGGTAAAGCGGTAGCCCTTCTTCTCGAAGTAGCGGACAGCTCTGTCGACGTTGTTGCATTCGATGGCGATGTGGCCGTGCGGACCAGGCAAGGTGTCATACTTGACGACATCGGCCATGTTTCCGACGAAGTAAGCTGTTCCCTTATCCGTCAACGGTTCACTTAAGAGATCGGAGAGGACCTTGGCAGACTTATAGGCAGATTCTTCATCCTTGTTGTTGATACCGATGTGTAAGAGCCTGAAGCCGTGCATCATGAGAACGGACTTCCTGCAGATCTCGGTGATCTCGTCATAACGGTGTTCCTTGATGAGCTTTCTAGGAGCCAGCCAGGAACCGGTAGCTGCCGCGACACCGCTGTAGGTAGCGAAGTCCATGAAGTTGTCTAGACCGATACCGCCGCTCGGCATGAACTTCAGGAACGGGAAGACGGAGTTGACGGACTTCAGATACTTGACGCCTCCGGCATCGACAGCCGGGAAGAGCTTGACGAGGTCGCAGCCGTCGTTGATCGCGGCACAGATCTCGGTCATGGTCGTCGTACCCGGAACGACAGCGACGTCATGGTCATGACACCACTTGACGACTTCCGGTACATAACCCGGGGTGACGATAAATTTAGCACCGGCGTTGACGGCCTTTTCGGCGTTTTCAGCAGTGATAACGGTTCCGGCACCGACGATCATCTCCGGAACGTTTTCCGCGACGTTGCGGATGGCATCCGCAGCAGCTGCGGTACGGAAGGTGATCTCCATGAACCAGATCCCGCCGTTTAATAATGCTTTCGCTGTATCGACCGCATCATTCGCGTCATCGATGACGATGACCGGTGCGATACCGCA
>JAFOMB010000028.1 GCA_017419065.1 Erysipelotrichaceae bacterium
GATGGGGATCTTCGAAGTCACGACGATTCACAATGCCGGTGTCTCGGAAGAAGAACTCTTAAAGATCGCAGCCCATGCGGAGATCTATTCCCCGCATCCGATCGCCCGCTCCATCCTCAGGGAATACAAGGGAGAGATCGATGAATCGGCTGTCGAATCCACCAAGGAGATCTCCGGGAAAGGCATCTCTGCCGTCATCAAGGGGCACTCGGTCCTGGCCGGCAATGAGAAGCTGATGAAGGACAACGATGTCGAAGTCATATACTGTCACGAGGAAGGGACCATCGTCCACATCGCCGTAGACGGTGTCTATAAAGGTCACATCCACATCGGCGACCGCATCAAGCCTTCGGCCAAAGAAGCCATATCCAGGCTGCATAACCTGGGTGTAAAGAAGACCGTCATGCTGACAGGCGATGACGGCAAGACCGCTGATGAAGTCTCGAAGAAGATCGGGATCAGCGAGACCCATGCCGAACTGCTTCCGCAGGATAAGGTGGAATGGGTAGAGAAGCTCAGGAAAGAAAACAGCGAAAAGGAAAAGCTGATCTTCGTCGGAGACGGGATCAACGATGCCCCTGTCATCGCATCTGCCGATATCGGGATCGCCATGGGTGCTTTAGGATCGGATGCCGCTATTGAAGCGGCAGATGTCGTCCTCATGGATGATGATCCGTTGAAGATCGCCAAGGCTGTTGCCATCTCCAGAAAATGCATGCGCATCGTCTATGAGAATATCTGGTTCGCCATCGGTGTCAAAGTCATCTGTCTGATTCTCGGAGCTCTGGGATTTGCGGACATGTGGCTGGCCATCTTCGCGGATGTCGGTGTCATGGTACTGGCTGTCTTAAATGCCTTACGCTGTCTGAGGGTGAAGAACTTATGATCAAGAAGACGATCAAAGCGACAGAGGAAAACCTCTATGATGCCGCGGAACTCTTCAAAGTCTTCGGAGATTCCACGCGCATCCGCATCCTGTATTTACTACTGGACGGCGAAAAAAGCGTCAACGAGATCGCTGACTCCCTCCGGATGACGCTCTCTGCTATATCCCATCAGCTGCGTATCTTAAAGCAGAACGATCTCGTCGGATCGAGACGGGATGGCAAGAATATCTACTATGCCCTCTCCGATGACCATGTCTACAATATCCTCTATCAGGGGATAGAACACGTCGAAGAGTAAAAGAAAAAAGACCGCTCAGGCGGTCTTTTTGGTGATCCAGTTTTCCAGGTCCTGATAGACCTTTTCCTTATCCAGTTCATTGAGGATCTCGTGTCTGTCGCCCGGATAGAGCTTGACTTCGACATCCTTCATGCCGGCATCCCTGAATGTCTCGGCAGCCTTCTGGACACCCTTTCCATAGTCGCCTACCGGATCTTCTTCACCGGAGACAAAGAGGACAGGAAGGTCCTTCGGCATCCTGTTCAGATTAGACTTGGAATAAAGCGTCTCGATACAGCTGAACATGCCCACAAAGCCGTTGCAGGTAAAGAGATAGTTGTCTCTTTCATCATTCAGATACTTGTCGACGATCGCAGTATCCTTGGTGAGCCAGTCGACGCTCGTCCTTCCTTCAAAGCGCTTGTTGTAGGAACCGAAAGCCGTGGCAGTCAGTGTCTTGGAACGGTAGAAGTCCCCCTTCTGCTTTGCGAGGATCTTCGCCATCATCTTGCCCATGGAGACAAGGCCCTTTCCCTGATGGCCGGTACCCATGATGATGGCACCGCTCAGTTCTCCGCCATAGGTGAAGAGATATCTTCTGGCGAAGAAGGAACCCATGGAATGGCCTAAGAGGAAGTATGGGATATTTGGATATTTCTCCTTGGTGAGACGGGTGAGTTCATGGATGTCCTTCAGGACATAGACATCGCCGTCCTTTGGGGCAAAGTAGCCGTAATAGCTCTTGTCCTTGATCGAATAGCCATGGCCTAAATGGTCATTACCGGTGACGAGGATGCCGTGATCAGCCAGATAGCGCATGAAGCCGTCATAGCGTCCGATATACTCCTGCATGCCGTGGGAGATCTGCAGGATCGCTCTGATCTGTCCTTCCGGGATATAGCGGATGGCATAGATATCGCAGATATCTGAGGAAGAACGGTAATGGAATTCTTCGATTTTCATATGATATTGAACCCTCTTTTTCTCTATTATACCCCTTCTTTAGAAAGCAGGGCATCAGCTTGAAGAAAGATCTTCGCCATGCGCTTATCAGGATCCTGAAAGTGATTGCCGGGATAGAGTTCAAAGGAGACGGGAAGACCCTGTTTCCTTAACAGTTCGCTCTGTTTCTCCGTACACTCCCGGACTCTTTTCATCAGAGGATTCTTCGTCCTCTCTTCCAGGTCGCCAAGACCTAAGGCAGCAGCTTTGATATTCGCGTTATGAGCAGAAGCATAATCTGTCCATCCTTCAAACCACAGGGAAGAAGAAGCAGAGGCCACCGCATCAAAGCTCTTACTTTCATAAACGGCCCATAACGCAAATAAACCGGCTAAAGAGTAACCTCCGATGATCAGAGGGATAGAAGGATAGTCTTCTCGAAATTCCTTCAGAAAGCCCTCCACAAGCTTCAGAAGGTCTCTTCCCTTTCCGCCAAATCTCTGTTTTCCGAAGACCGGATCGGCTTCCCAGGGAGAGAGCTCATTGTTCCAGTCATGTACCGGAAAGCCGATATAGAGGTAGTTTCCCTGCAGATGATCGGCTGTCTTAGTGCCCTGTTCCTTTTCCGTAAGTTCAAGGAAAAGGACTTCCGGTGTTTCGGAGCCCGTTACCGGGATATCCCTTCCCTCATAGTGAAGTATCCTGTTCATCAGTATTTCTTGCCGAAACGTTCCAGAAGTCTCTTCATGGCTTCTTCTTCATCGATCGGCTCTTCTTTTTTTACAGCCTTTTCCGGTCTGTTCTTCGCTTTCTTTCTCGACTTCCAATCCTGTTTTCTGGAATCTCTTCTGGCGAGTTCTTCCGGAGACAGGAAGGACAGAGAAACACGTCCCTTGGCTTCATCGATCTCATAGACATAGACCTTGACGATGTCATTGACCGCAACGACTTCGCTCGGATGGGCGATCCTCTTCTCCGACATGCGGGAAATGTGGACCAGTCCGTCTTCATGGAGACCGATGTCGACGAAAGCGCCGAAGTCTACGACGTTTCTGACAGTACCGGAAAGCTCATCCCCGACTTTGAGATCGGAGAGCTCCAGGATATTGGATTTGAGGATGGCGCCTTCAAACTGATCACGGTAGTCTCTCAAAGGCGTACGGATCGCCTCTTCGATGTCCTTTCTCGTGTAGTCATCGATGCCCAGTTCCTTGATCTTTTCTTCGTTGAAGACCGCTTCCCTGTCTCCCAGTTTCTCGATACCGGAGACTTCCATGATCTTTCTGGCAGCTTCATAGCTCTCCGGATGGATGGAAGTCGCATCCAGGGCCTCTTCGCCGTCGATGATGCGCAGGAAGCCGGCACACTGGGTAAAGGCCTTCTCCCCGAGTTTCTTGACCTTCATGAGTTCTTTACGGTTATTGAAGCGGCCGTTCTCATCACGGTATTTGACGATCTCGGCAGCGACGCCCTTGTTGAGACCGGAGATATGCGTCAGCAGTTCTACGGAAGCGGTATTGACATCGGCACCGACTCTGTTGACGACTTTGTCTGTCGCCTGATCGAGACGTTCGCTGAGGTCTTTCTGCGGAAGGTCGTGCTGATACTGACCGACACCGATGGACTTCGGATCGATCTTGATCAGTTCGGATAACGGGTCCAGCAGTCTTCTGCCGATGGAGACAGCCGATCTTTCTTCGACGGCCATATCCGGGAATTCCTTTCGGGCATCTTCCTGGGCAGACCAGACAGAGGCTCCGGCTTCCGAGACGATCGCATAGGTGACATCGAGTTTTTCTTCCCCGATCAGTTCCGCGACGAGCTTCTCGCTTTCTCTGGAAGCGGTACCGTTACCGATGGCGATGGTCTTTACGTCATAGTCCTTTATCAGCTTCAGCAGTTTGGCTTTGGAACGTTTGATATCTCCGTCCTTGCGGAACGGGAAGATCTTGTCGACTGTCAGCATCTTTCCTGTTTCGGATAAGACAGCGAGCTTGCAGCCGTTATAGAAACCAGGGTCGAATCCCAGTACGACTCTTCCTTTAAGAGGCGGCTGGGAGAGGAGTTTCTCCAGATTCATGGAGAAGACTTCGATGGATGTCTGATGGGCTTTATCGGAGAGATCGGAACGGATCTCGTTTTCGATAGACGGGAGTAAGAGTCTGTTCAGACCGTCTTCTACCGCTTTCCGGATCAGTTCTTCCGCAATGGTCACCTGTCCTTTCAGATAGGTATCGCAGGCTGTTTCGATCAGATGATCTCTGTCATATTCAAAGGAGACAGTGACGACTTTCTCCTTCTCAGCTCTGTCTAAGGCCATGACACGGTGATCGGCGATCGCGGAGACCTTGTCGGTAAAGTCATAGTACATCTCATAGACTTTCTTCTCGTCTTCCGCATTCTTCTTGAGCTTGGAAACGATGCTTCCGGACTTGACGATGAGGTCCTTGAATTTCCAGCGCAGCTGGGCATTGTCAGAGACGTTCTCGGCGATGATATCCATGGCGCCCTGTAAGGCATCCTTTGTATTCTCGACTTCTTCATTCAGATACTTCTCGGCTTCCTTTTCGAGGTCTCCCTCTGCCGGAAGAGATAATAAGAAGTCTGCCAGCGGCTGTAATCCTTTCCGGATAGCTTCTGCCGCTCTGGTCTTTTTCTTCTGCTTGTATGGCTTGTAGAGGTCTTCGACCTGGGAGAGTTTTTCACAGGCCATGATGGCTGCTTTGATCTCTTCGGTCAGTTTCCCCTGCTGTTCGATCAGTCCCAGGACCGCTTCCTTGCGTTCCTTCAGATTGACTTCATACTTATATTCCTTTTCGATGTAGAGGATGGCCTCTTCATCGAGTCCTCCGGTCACTTCCTTACGGTATCTGGCAATGAATGGGACCGTGTTCCCTTCTTCCAGGAGGGCCAGAGTCGCTTCGACTTTATTCGAAGGTGCGTTCAGTTCTTTCGCTACTTTTCTGATGATTTCTTCGTTCATAATCTACCTCGTCACTCCTTCTATTATAGTCCAATTGAAAAGATGTGCCAGTCTTCTTCCCTGACACATCCTGTCCTGTCTATTCTTCTTCCGCGATTTCCCTAGCGACATAGACGCCGCTGGCAGAGGCATGGGAGAGGGAATGGGTCACCCCGCCACCGTCGTCTATGACATAGAGTCCCTTATAGCGGGTCTCCAGATGTTCATCGACAGAGACGGCCATATTGTAGAACTTGACCTCGACGCCGTATAGGAGCGTATCGTCATTGGCTGTACCCGGAGCGATCTTGTCTAAGGCATAGATCATTTCGATGATGCCGTCCAGGATCCTCTTCGGCAGGACCAGCGAGAGATCGCCGGGCGTGGCATTGAGTGTCGGCTGTACCGTAGACTCCGCGATGCGCTTTTCGTTGCTTCTACGTCCTCTTTCAAGATCACCGAAGCGCTGGACGATGACACCGCCACCTAGCATATTCGAGAGTCTCGCAATGGATTCGCCATAGCCGTTGGAATCCTTGAACGGCTCCGAGAAGAACTTCGATACCAGCAGAGCGAAATTGGTGTTCTGCGTCTTCTTCTCTTCCGCTTCAAAGGAGTGTCCGTTGACGGTCACGATGCCGTTGGTGTTCTCATTGACGACGATGCCGTTTGGATTCATGCAGAAGGTACGTACCGGATCTTCGTATTTCTCGGTGCGGTAGACGATCTTGGACTCATAGAGTTCATCAGTGATATGCGAGAAGATGACCGCCGGCAGTTCGACTCTGACGCCGATATCCACTCTATTGGACTTCGTCTCGATATCCAGTTCCTTACAGATCCTCTCCAGCCACTTGGAGCCGCTTCTTCCCACAGAGACGATGCACTTGCTTCCCTCTGCTTCTCCGCCTTCATAGAGGACTTTATAGCCGTCTTCCAGGACTTTCAGATATTCGACCGGCGTATCGAAATAGAAGTCGACATGCGGGGCGATCTCGTTGTAGAGGTTCTGCAGCACGATGTAGTTGATATCCGTTCCCAGATGCCTGACAGAGGCTTCTAAGAGGGTGAGATTGTTCTGCGTGCACAGTTTCTTGAAGGAAGTGCCGGCTGTAGAATAGAGCTTTGTGCCCTGTCCGCCATGGGA
>JAFOMB010000217.1 GCA_017419065.1 Erysipelotrichaceae bacterium
ATCCTCCGAAATACCCGATCGTCTCCTATTTACCGGAAGTCATCTATGCGTGACACAAAGAAAAGGTGAAACTCCCTGGTTCTGAGTTTCACCTTACAAGCACCTTTTTATTTCCCTGTCCTTGACAAGGGGTACGGTTTACAGTCTCCCTTTCTTCTGATTATCCGATCTCCGAGAACTCCGGAAGTTCTTTTCTTCTGTTGAGACGGACCTCCCCTTCTCTTTTTCCGAGGGCAATGACGGAGAGGATCTCCTCTTCTTCCGGGATGGAGAAGATCTCACGGAGTTTCTTTTCATCCCGCAGGCCCATGATCAGCGTATCATAGCCCCGGTCCCTCGCGGAGAGGATGAAATAGGCATTGTGGAGACCCGCATCATAGACGCCCCATTTATCACCCAGGTCATCGACCGGTACTCCGTTGGAGAAACCGGAGAGTCCCTTTACATACGTCGCTACGACATAGGCAGCATTTTCTGTGGACTTCTGATTGAAGGCCGGTAAGGCATCGTAGACCTTTTCGATCATCTCATTGCTTAAGGCGATATAGTAGCGGGATTCCTGATTGTTTTTCCAGCTCGGAGCCATGCGCGTATCTTCGAGTATGGCTTCGACATCTTCTACCGGAATGACGGTTTCAATGTATTTTCTTACACTTCTTCTCTCTTTTAACAGTTCTTTAAAATCCATATTGATTCCTTTCTCTAATAGCGGTTGTGGACCTTCTCCGCGAAGCAGAGGAGGTCTTTGATCCCCAGTACCGTACCGTCATCGAGAACGGCCTTCCCGTTCATCTTTCCGAAGACCTGGTGCTGGTCGGAGACGATCACCTTGAAATCGAGTGTCGCAGCCCTGTCGAGGATCGGTGTGAAGTCCATCTCGAAGCGGCCGTCGGAGGAAGTGAACTTCCAGGGATCCATGAGATCATCCGGAAGTAAGAAGAGGACATCGTCCAGCTTATGGGCTTTTCCGTCATAGAAGAGGACGTTCTCGGTAGCGGCCTTGGTATTGCCGAAGCCGTAGCCGATATTGAAGCCGAAGGCCTTTCCGTCAATGTCCTGATTGCCGGAACCCCAGTACCAGGTATTGTCATAGGTCCAGACCCCTCTTCCCCAGTCCAGAGTACCGAAGTCCCTGGACGGATCGAAGGTATAGGTCTTTCCATCGTATTCGCAATAGCCTTCTGCCCGCATGCAGTTGATCTTCTGATTGTAGTAGAAGTGGCCCTTTTTCTCCCATGGCGTCGCGATGACCATGGAGTCCATCTCCGGTTCATAGAGGGTGATCTCGGCTTTCAGAGGCTTCTGATCGCAGAAGTCCAGGAACTCGCAGGAGATCTTTCTCTTGTGGTGATCCAGACGGAAGGAGAGCTTCAGTCTCTTGTCTTCATAGACCGTATCACCTTGAGAGGAGTCCTCCGGCAGTTTCAGTTTTCCCATCGGGAAAGGGATGAGGATCGTCTCGGTATGTTCCCACGGTTTCTCTCCCAGCAATAGGAGAGAGACAGATTCCAGACCGACATAGCCGTCATCGGAGATGGTAAAGGCCAGAGCGAAATCCTTTCCGGTCACCAGATAGTAATCCCATTCCTTGATGCGGAAAGAAGGCGCCTTGATCATGGAACGACGGTATTCCTGGACCATTCGTCTGGACCAGCCCGGTTCCCTGAGTTCTCCCTTATCATCCAGAAGAAGCTGCCTGGTGCTCACTTCATGGTTGCGCATGAACTAACTCCTTTCTCTGTTTTTACGGATGATCACATAGAGACATAAGAAGAAGATGACAGCTGCCGCAACGATCAGCAGGATATTGCCGTAGAGGTTGAATCCCGTGAACTGGTTGTAGCGGATGTTGAAGATATCAAAAGCGATGAATAAGACGGATAGGACGGCAATGAAAGCCAGTCTCTTCCCGGAATACTCACGGGTGATCGTCTCATAGAAGGATTCTTTCTTGATGTTCGGATTCTTGATCTCCGGCAGTTTCTTTACATAGGTCAAAAGGAAGACGGCTGTCGTGATCACATAAATGCCTAAGGCGATCAGGATGGCGAGGATATACTTGTCCGGATATAGAAGAGCAATGAATAGACCCGTCATGATCGCCAGCATGGAACGGTTCTGAAAGTAGAAGAATGTTCTCGCTTCCGCGTTGTTGATCTGATAGCTCTTCTTCAGGATGGGACTGGAGTAGACAGTGCGTCCGCGGTCATCGTGATGGATAAACAGACCGCTGATGTCCGATGCTTTGATACTTGCCATAATAAACCTCTGTTTCTGTTACTTTCATTGTATCACCCTTAGGAAGTCGGGTACGAAAAAGGCGCCATGGACTTCCATACAATATAGAAAAAGGAGGAGGAAAGATGAGAAAAGAAGAGATGATGAATGAACTCCTGGGATCCCTGCAGAAGATCTCCCAGGATCAGAAGATGCCGCGCTGCTACCGGGACTGGGCCTTTGACGGGATCGGCTATGCCAGGAGCCGGGAAGACGCCGAAGGGATGGCCTTTGTCGCCAGCATCTTTCACTATGGAAGAGGAGAAAGACTTCCCGAAGATATCGAAGTCTTCCTGAGAAGGATCCTGAAGGAAGAGACGGACAGAGGAAACGGCTATGCCTCTTACTATCTCGGAAAGCTCATGGAGGAAGGCTATCTTGAGGGAAGAGAGGAAGACATCTTCGATCTCTATGAAGAAGCCTCTCATAAAAGATGCCGTAAGGCCTATGAGGATCTCGGAAGACTCTGTCTTTCAGGAAAGGGTACAGCCATCGATGAAGAAAAGGCCTTCCTCTGTTTTGAAAAGAATGCCCTTTTAGGCTCTATCTCCTCTCTTCTCTATCTTGCCCATATGTATCAGGAAGGCCTCTTCGTGGAAAAGGACGAAGAGGAAGCCTTCTTCCTCTATGATCTCGCCTATAGAAGGATCGAAAAGGATCCCAACGTCGAACAGAGAGGCGAAGTCTTTGAGGCCCTCTCTGCCTGTTATCTCTATGGAAAGGGAACACTGCCGGATTATCACAACGCCCTCTTCTATGCCCAGATGGCGGAAGCCGACTACTGGGACAGGAGAAAGGACGGGGAAAGAGGTCTGAAAGAAAAAAGCGCCCATGCGCTCTCCCTTCAGGCTGAGGCCAGGATGATGCTGGAGGAGGATCAGGAGGACTGACCTGTCTTATGCAGGAGGAAGGCCCCCAGAATGATGGAGAAGACGTACAGGAGAACAGAGATGGTATCCCCTGTATAGACAGCGATATCCCGGAAGACGATCTGACCCATCGGCATCCACAACGACACATAAAACATATTCGTCATTCCCTTGAAGAGGAAGTTGATGAACTCGGCGATGAGGACAAGAAGCAGGAAGATCTTTGTCTCTTCCCAAAAGGAAGAGCGGATCTTTTTTCTTCTCATATACAAACCTAAAACGATGAGCAGGATGTGCCAGAGATAGGAATGGATGGTCAGTATCGGAAGATCATAGTGAAGGCCGCTCTGGTCAAGGAAGACCATGATCCCTCCCAACAGACTGTAGTCCGCCAGAAAGCCTCTGATGCCTCTCCCCTTTTCTTCCGGCAGCAGAAGAGCGAAAGGAAGCAGGTATATCGGCATACTGCATAACTGGAAAGGAAAATACCAGACATCATAGAAGCCCTTTGAAGATGTCAGGAGGATCTGCTTGACGATCTCGCTTCCCGCAAAGAAGAGCCAGAACAGGAAGAGGACCCTCTTTTCTTTCCTGTTTTCAGGTGTACCATTCATACCTTCATTGTAAGCGCTGATTATCAAAACATTTAAAAAAGCATTATAATATTACTATCATGGGAGGATCCATATGCTTGGAAACAATGCGGAAAAACTGGGACTGATCTGCAGTGTATGCGGGAAACCATACAAGCCTTTCGGGAACCGGAAACTCAAGGACGGGATACTCTGCCGTTCCTGCAATAGACTCATCTCTCCCTGGTTCACAGACGAAGAACTTCTGCAGAAGACTTCTGAAGACATGAAGGAACACCTTCTTTACAGAGAGAAAAACAAGGAGCTCTTCAACCGTTTCGTGACCACAAGGGAAGTTGACGAAAAATACTCTATCTGCATCGATGATGCCGATCATCTCTTCTATGTCAATAAAAACAGTACCAATCCGGACATCCTGCCGTTAGAAGATTTCGAGACGATCTCGATCTTCGACAGAAAGTATCCGGACAACGAGAACGGGGTCGATGTCTTCTTCCGTCTGGATATGAAACATCAGGAATACGGTTCCATCGAGTTCCGTATCAATGAATTCCCGTGCATCGAAAAAGGATCGGAAGACTACCGTCGTGCCTATGAACTGGGCATGAGATATATGAACGTCTTATTGGAGGAGGTAACACAATGAGCGAAAAGAAACCTGTCAGCAGACAGAAAAACATCATCAATCAGAAAGCTGTCGTCGAGAAGAAGGAAAAAGTCGAGACAGCCCTCTCCCAGGGAAAGAAGAGAAGAAGCTTCTTTGACTGGCTCTTTGGAAAGGGAGATAAGAAATGAAGAACTCCAAGAAGTGGCTGATCCTGCTTCTGGTCCTCTTACTGGGGATCGGGATCTTCTGGGCTGTCACCCGGAAACCGCAGGAAGAAGAGAAAACACCTGAGGAGGAAGTGATCACCCGCTACGGGTATTTCACCGGTTCCTCTTCCTATTCCAATCAGTGGACGCTCGGCGCCAATACCGGAAAAGTCAACTATAACGTTTCCGAGAAAGCCAGAGAGAAGAGAACGGAGATCAAGGGTGACGGCAGCGATGTCATCACCATCCTCGTATACATGTGCGGCAGCGACCTGGAATCCAAGTCTGCCATGGGTGTCTATGACCTTCAGGAAATGGCATCCGCTTCTCTTTCCGACAATGTCAATCTGATCGTCTATACCGGCGGTACGACGAAGTGGCATATCAACGATATCTCCTCTTCTGTCAATCAGATCTACCGTGTCAGAGGCAATGGCTCTCTCGAAAGACTCGTCGATAATGCCGGTAACGGTTCCATGGTCGATCCGAATACCCTGGTATCCTTCATTGAATGGGGTGCTGAGAACTTTGAGGCAGACCGTTATGCCCTGATATTCTGGGACCACGGTTCCGGTACGATCTCAGGCTATGGCTATGATGAAAAGTATCCGCGCTACGGCTCCATGGGTCTTGAAAAGATCGATCAGGCTCTGACAGAAGCCGGCGTCGCCTTCGACTTCATTGGCTTTGATGCCTGTCTGATGGCTACCACGGAAACAGGACTGATGCTGGCAGAACACGCCGACTACATGATCGCCTCGGAAGAGAGCGAACCGGGTATCGGCTGGTACTACACCGACTGGCTCAATGCCCTCTCCAAGAACACCTCTATGGCGACTCTTGATATCGGTGTCAACATCGTCGACACCTTCGTCAAGATGTGCAAGGCCAAGACACCTGGTCAGTCCGCTACCCTGTCGGTCGTCGACCTGGCAGAGATGGAAGCCACTGTCCCGTCTGCCCTTTCCGCTTTCTCCAAGAGCACGAGCGGACTCCTGCAGAACAACGGCTATAAGACCATCGCGGCAGCCAGAAGCGGTGCCAGAGAGTTCTCCGCTTCCTCCAAGATCGATCAGGTCGACCTGATCGACATGTCTTCCCGTATCAATACCAATGAGGCTAAAGAGCTCACGAACGCTCTTCTCAGCTGTGTCAAATACAACAACACCTCTTCCGACATGTCCAATTCCTATGGCCTGTCGATCTACTTCCCATACCGTTCCGCAAAGTATACCGGTTCGGTACTCAAGACGTATGATGCGATCGATATGTCTGCGGAATACTCCGACTGCATCCGCTCCTTTGCAACCTACCAGACCAGCGGTCAGGTCTCATCCGGCGGACAGACCAATCCATATTCCAGCATCACGTCTTCTTCCTACTCCAACCAGAACTACGCCAATCAGGCATCCGGTGACTTGATGCTGCAGCTGCTGGAGCTCTTCCTCACCGGCGATACCCAGTACACATCCAACCAGTCCTACACATCCTACTATGATCCGGTCTTCTCCTTCCTCTTCGGAAGAAGCGTCGACACCAAGGCCATGGCGGACTATATCGCCGAAAACCACTTCGATGCCGACCTCAACTGGAAGGACGGCAAAATCACTCTCACCGATGAACAGTGGGAACTGGTCGATGATCTCAAGCTCAATGTCTTTGTCGAAGATGAAGACGGCTATATCGACTTAGGTACCGACAATACCTTCCTGATCGATGAAAACGGATCGCTCCGGGCGGATAAGGACTTCACATGGCTCGGTCTTTCCACAGACGGCGAGCACTATGAGACGATGCCGTATACCCACATCTACACGGTCGGAGATCAGGATGACTACACGATCGTCGGCAGAGCCCCGATCAAACTCAATGACGAAGATGCCTGGCTGATCATCGTCTTCACAGATGAGGAGCCGAACGGTTTCGTCGCCGGTGTCAGCTATCCGGCCTATGGCGAAAACGACTATCCGCTCATCGGAAAGATCCAGCCGA
>JAFOMB010000218.1 GCA_017419065.1 Erysipelotrichaceae bacterium
TGGCCGGCTGCCTCACTTCTTTGACCTCTGTCCTCCTCTTCGCTCTTGCCTTCCGTTTCACCCACAGTCAGTATGTGACCTTCCTTCCGAAGTCGATCACTACCGCGATCGGAATGGCCCTATCAGAAGAGATGGGAGGCAATACCGCCATCACGGTAGCCATCATCATCCTGACCGGCATCCTCGGAAACGTCGTGGCAGAGACTCTTTCAAAGCTCTTCCACATCGATGATCCGGTCGCCAGAGGACTGGCCATCGGGACCTGTTCCCACGCCATCGGGACATCGAAAGCCTATGAGATCGGAGAGATCGAAGGGGCCATGTCTTCCTTAGCCATTGCCCTCTCCGGCATCTTCACGGTCATCCTCATGAATATCTATGTTCTCTTCTATTGAATGTAAAAAGTGACTCGCGTCACTTTTTTCTTACTGTATATTCCGAATCTTCCGATTCACTGATCTCCGTACTGGAATGGAAGTAGTGATAGGAAGTCTTCCCGGCCTTTCTTCCGTCCGTAAACAGGATCCCGAATCCGTTATTTTTAGAGACGGCCATCCCGAAGCTCGTCGTATTCTCCAGCAGTAAGACATAACCGGTAAAATGCCTGTCCTTTAACAGATATCCTCCTCTTACCTGATTGGAAGTCATGCTTCCTGTCAGGAAGGATACCAGGAGATCATCGGTGATGACCCTCTCTCCTTCACTGACGCTCTTGTCGTCATAGGAGAGATCTTCATAGGTGTTTTTATAGGTGTCGATGAGCTCCCACACGGCGATCTCTTTTTCGACAGCTTCCTTTTCCTCTTCGCTCAGATCTACCGGCTGAAAGTGATATTCATCTGCGCAGAAGTCATCAGCCGACGGCTTCTCCGTGATCGTGAAATACTTCGTCTTTTCCATAAACTTCTCCTTTACCCTCTTGGATCCTTCCGGTGTTCTTCACCCCAGTCGCAGAGTTTATCCAGTACCTTTACAAGCGATCTTCCCCTTTCACTCAACGTGTATTCCACCTTCGGCGGGATCTGGGGATAGACCGTGCGGATGATGAGGTCATCACTCTCCAGTTCCTTCAGATTCTGGGAGAGAGTCTTGTCGGCGACCTTTCCTAAATACCTCTGCATCTCATTGAAACGGACCGGCTCATATTCCATGAGACAGTACAGGATGACCGACTTGTATTTGCCGGAGATCAGAGACAGGGTATAGGAATAGCCTGTTTTCGAGTAATCGGCTTCTTCGATATTTCTCTTCATATCACTTACCTGTTCATAAGTACCTGTCATCTATGTAGGTACTTGTCATATATATGGTAACATGCTACTATCGGGATGAAAAGGAGAACTGTACTATGAAGAAAGAATTCGGAGCTTATCCATGGCTCTATCCGATGCCGACCCTGATGATATCCACTTATAACGAAGATGACAGCGTCGATGTGATGATGATGGCCTGGGGCGGTATCTGCGATACCGATAAAGTCGCCCTCAACCTCGAAGCAGAACACAAGACTGTTGAAAACCTGAGAAAGAGAAAGGCCTTCACGATCGCCGTGCCGGGTGTCGATACCTTAAAGGAATCCGACTATTTCGGCATCGTCTCCGGCAACGATGTCCCGGACAAGTTCGCGATCAGCGGCTTGCATGCCTATAAGAGTTCCAAGGTCGATGCCCCGATCGTCGAAGAATACAAGCTCACCCTGGAATGCGAAGTCATGGAGATGCAGGAACAGCCGTACGGACTCAGAGTCCTCGGAAAGATCGTCTCCATCCAGGCCGACGAAGAAATACTCGATGAAAAGGGAAAGATCGATGTCACGAAGATCCATGCCTTCGCCTTCGACCAGATGAGAAACGGCTACTATGAACTGGGTCCGAAGGTCGGTCAGGCCTGGGAATCCGGAAGAGTCTTTATCAAAAAGTAAAAGGTCTGCCAAGACCTTTTTTACTGTTCAGCGAATGTATATCTTCCTTTACCCTTCCCTTTTACAGGCGTGATCAGCCCCTTTTCCAGCATCTTTTTTATAAGAGTACTGGCAGCTGCTTCTTTCAGTCCGAGGACCTTTTTCACATTTTCTCTTCCGAAAACATCATTTTTTTATTTCCCTATACAAGTGTTCGCATTCTCCACTGTTTTTCGGTTTCCTGTCTCAAAAAGGATCTCAAAGTTCGGTTTATCTCCACCAATGTTCGGTTTTTGATCTCCAATGTATGGTTTTGAAGATTGAATGTTCGGTTTTTGATACGCAAAGTCCTGTTTTCAATTCGCGATTCTCTTCCTATAGGAGATTCCTTAAAAACAGCTCCGACATCCTCCCAAATGCAAAAACAGATCCTCGAAACAGAGGATCTGCCGTTTATGATCTGTTCACCTCTTCCGCATATCTCCTGAGCAGGAAGTACTGCAGGTAGATATAGAAGACGGAGAGGAAGATGTTGACGTACATATACTCCCTTGTGAGGATCATCAATACCGCAAAGGCCATAGCCGGAAGAAAGACATAGGTGAGAAAGACCGGCCTTCTTCCTTTTCTGGAATAGAAAAGAAGGCCGGATCCCGGTCATCACCTATATGAAATAAGGACGATCTGATCGTCCTATTTAAATCCTTATTGATGAAAACAGTCCTGTTTTTACTGTTCCATTATTCAAATCAATTTTATGAAGTATCATGAATATGGAGGATTTGATAATGAAGAGATTTGTACAATTGATCACAGTGATCCTGATGGCGCTCCTCGTAATGACGGGATGCGGACAGAAGGAACAGGAAGAAAAACAGCCGGAAACACCGGCGGAACAGGTCCTGATCCGGATCGAGACAGAAGGTCTGGGTGAGATCGCTGTCTGCAATAAAGCGGATGGAACTCCGGCATTTGAAGACGGACATCCGTATACTTCTTCGGCAATGAACGTGGATAAAGACACGGATCTGGCCGCTGTCTGCCGTGCGAAAGAAGACGGCTGGACTTTCGTAAAATGGACGAAGGATGGAGCGGACTATTCCGAAGCGGAACAGATCGAGATCCATGCGGATAAAGATACAGTCTATACGGCTGTCTTCTCTGCTCCTCAAAGCAGCGAAACGGTCGATTTCAATATCGAGGACATCAAAGTTCTCGGCGATATCCTGGACCTGAACTATGTGAGTTCCGGATATGACGATGATGATCAGTATATACATGCCTTTGAAGTAAACGGTATCGTCTACCGTGCTGTAGCGAAGCTGCCGGCTGATGTGCAGCAGGCTATCGACAGTCTCGACTGGAAGAGCGACGACTACTATGATAAAGAATATGAACTGCTCGCACCGGTGGAGATCACACAGCTGGAGAATATCTCTGAACACGCTATGACTCAGGAAGAGATGAATAATGCCTTTGCCGGAAAGACCGTCGGCGAGATCCTGGACGAGGGCTGGGAGATCAAAAGCTATTATTACTCCGAAGACCGTGTAGACATCTGGAAGATGGATGATATGTTCTGTTACGTTTTGGTATTTGACACCAAATATGATTCGAATAACCGCGATTCCGATTCGTTAAAAGATCTGGTCGTTGCATCGGTAGAATACTTAGGTGTGAATGACTCTGCTGTTCTCAGCATACCGCTTGATTAAGGAATAAGAAAAAAGTCAAAAGAAGAGGACCTGTTTCATTTGAGACAGGTCCTTTTTATGTTTGTTTACAGTGCTTTATCGTTTACACTTCCCAGATAGGCATCCGCTTCTCTGGCGATGTCCTTGAGACAGCCGTCTTCAAACGGGACCTTTAAATGCGCGGCTTTCACGAGACCTGTAAAGGACTTCGTACCGCCGAGCCTGCATAAGGCGACATAGTCTTCCCAGGCCTTCGGATCTTTCTTCTGATTCCTCGCCCAGAACTGAAGAGCACAGACCTGAGCCAGGGTGTAGTCGATGTAGTAGAAAGGCGATTCGAAGATGTGGCCCTGCTGATACCACCAGCACCCCTTCTCCCAAAGTGGTGCTCCTTCATAGTCGATATACGGCTGATACATCTTCTCCAGTCTTCTCCAGCACGCTTTTCTCTCGTCCGCTGTCCATTCCGTATGATCATAGACTTCATGCTGGAAGTGATCAACTAAAACGCCGTACGGCAGGAATTTGAGTGTACCGGAAAGATGGAGGAACTTGTATTTATCGGTATCTTCCTTGAAGAAGAGATTTACCCACGGCCAGGCATTGAACTCCATGGACATCGAGGCGATCTCGGCTGACTCCATGGTCGGCCACTGCAGATCTATCGTCGGGATGTCTTTGGAGAGATAGTACTGGAAGGCATGTCCGGCTTCATGGGTCAGGACATCGACGTCGCCGCTGGTCCCATTGAAGTTCGCGAATATGAAAGGCACTTTATAAGCCGGGATGGAAGTACAGTAGCCTCCCATCTGCTTGCCGTCCTTGGAATCGAGATCCCATAAGTCGTTTTCGACCATGACATCGATGAACTCCCCGGTCTCCTTGGACATCTCGTGATACATTTTCTGAGCCGCTTTGATGAGCTCTTCCTTGGTGCCCTTCGGGGAAGGATTGCCATTCAGGAATTCCATGCCCTTGTCATAGTAGGCGACTTTCTCTGTTCCTAAACGTCTTGCCTGTCTTTTATAGAGATCAAAGACAGCCGGGACGATATCTTCGAGGATCTGCTTGCGGTAGTTGGCGACCATGTTTCTGTCATAGTCAAGTCTCATCATGCGCAGATAGGCCAGTTCCGTAAAGGAGGAATAGCCCAGGGTCTTCGCGATCTTCGTTCTGACCTTGACCA
>JAFOMB010000219.1 GCA_017419065.1 Erysipelotrichaceae bacterium
ACAGCACTGTCACAACGAGAACCGACAATAGAATGATCCCTGCTTTTTTCACAGTTCCATCTTAACAAATCTTTACTCTTTTGTGTATTTCTCCAGCCACTCCGTGATCTCTTTGAGTCTTCTCAGACGGTGCAGAGGTTTCCCGGAACGGGAGAGTTCATGGTTCTCTCCCTTGAAGCCGCAGATCCTGGTCTCGACGCCCTTCCATTTCAGCGCGGAGAAGAGCTGCAGAGCTTCCGGGAACGGGCAGCGGTAGTCTTCTGTCGACTGGATAAAAAGAGTCGGTGTGACAGCGTTCTCGACGTATTTGAGAGGCGATCTGTCCCAGAAGAGTTCGATGGCTTTCTCATCGAGCGGGATGCCGTTTTCATAAGTCGTATCGTAGGAGTAGTCCGAGTAGTAGAAGTCGGCGACTCTGTTGGAGATGGAGCGCTGGGAAGCCGCTGCTTTGAAGCGGTCGGTATGGGTGATGATCCAGTTGGTCATATAGCCGCCATAGGAACCGCCGGTGACAGCCAGTCTGTCCGGATCGATGGCCGGATAGAGCTCCAGGGCCTTATCCACAAAGGCCATGATGTCAAAGTAATCAGTAGCGCCGTAGTGCTTGATATAATCGGCGAAGTCGTCGCCCCTGCCGTCGGAGCAGTGCGGATTGCAGAAGATGACAAAGTATCCTCTGTTTGCCCATACCTGCATCTCATGATAGAAGACTTCTCCATAGGCCGTCTTCGGACCGCTGTGGATATCCAGGATCATCGGGTACTTCTTGGAAGGATCGTAATCGACAGGCTTCAGAGCCCAGCCGACGATCTCATCCACGTTGAAGCAGGTGAAACGCTCCGGTCTGGCCACATAACGGTCCTTCAGGACTTCTTTGTTTCTTTCACTCAGCTGTGTAAATGACGGTGCTTCATAGACTTCCTGAAGCTTCATGTCCTTCATGGCTGTCACATAGAGCTTTCCGTTTAAAAAGGTCATATCATCGACAGAGCCTTCGCCATCGGTGATGTTCGTCAGCTTTTCCCCGTCGAACTTCACGACGATGGATCTCTCCTGATCGACTGTGATCAGATAGACATCGCCGTCCTTCTTCACCATGCCATGGCTCTTGCCATAGCGGCAGTCTGTACCGATGGAGTTGGAGAACATCCACTCGCTCTTGCAGACGAGCTCCAGATCCCCGTCCTTTACTTCATAGAAGGAATGACCGGAGATACAGGTATCAAAGGCCGTCAGGGCGAAAAGTCTTCCCTGAGCGCTCAGGATGCGGCTGATAAAGGCCTTTTCATTGTGATAGAGCTCTACGCATTCACCGGTAGAGACATCATAGCAGTAGATGGAGGCGAACATCGTCTTCATCGATTCATAGTCATTGCCTAAGAAGAAGATCTTCTCCCCTTCCACAACGAGACTTTCGACATCCATGGTCTCCGGGGTGATCCTCTTTACCGAGGCATCTTTTTCATCATAGAGATAGAGAGAATTCCTCTTTCCGTTGATGAAACCGACTCCGTTATAGAAGAACGGATACTCATCCAGTACCAGGTAGTCTTCTTCTTTCTTTTCACTGTCGTGGAAGGCTTTCTTCTCTTCCTCACTCAGAAGATAATAATCCGGGCATCTTCTGTCTGTCTCACCCTGGAAGAGCCATACGCCTTCCTTCACGGCTTTCAGATCGGAAGCGGAGAACGGGACACGGAAAACTTCCTTCTTCCCCTCGTCATCCAGGCGGTAGTATACCGTCTCCACGAGTCTGTCTTTACCGGATTCTCTGATGAAAAGATCTCCGTTCACGACATCGGCAGCGATCCTCCTGAACGGTCCGTATAAGACTTTATCTTCCTTCGTTTCCGAATCCAGGA
>JAFOMB010000029.1 GCA_017419065.1 Erysipelotrichaceae bacterium
GACATAGGAGATGCCGTTTCCGCTTGTCTTGACCTCAATGTCCGGATGACTGTATTCCAGAAAATCCACCGGATCGAATTCCGGAGACGGAAAACCGGAGATCTGATAGGCATGGGTCTCATCAGTCAGGATGATGTAGTGGTCCCCTTCCTCGACTTTGAGTTCCAGGCCCTTCGGTGTATAGAAGACCATGTCGTCAAAGGTATGACGGTCATAGTTCTCCTCCAGTTCCTTCTGAGGATCCGGCGCTTTCGAACCGGAACAGCCGAAGAGACTGAGTAAGAGAAAAACGGAAAACAGACAGATAATGATTCTCTTCATAATATCGACTCCCATTAAAATCATTATATAACAGACCTAAAGAAAGCCTCATCATCGATGAGACTGTCTAAATTATGCTTTATTGAACTTTTCTTTTCCCTTCCCTTTATTCGATACCGGTAACTGTAACTTTCTCAAGTCTGGTCACAGACGGGATCTCGACGTTGTTGAAGTGACGGGTATTGACGGACATATACATCTCCTTCAGGGCTTCCTTGAGGTCACCGGAGACGGAGCCGCCGGATACCGGTGTGATGATATCACCGTCATGATAGTAGGCCAGACGGATCTCTCCGAAGATGTCCCCGGTAATACTGTCGACCTGGAAATCAGAGAATTCCACGATCTCAAGATAGGTACCGGAACGCAGTTCTTCCTCGCTCTTTGTGCCGCCGGAGATGACCCAGTTGGAGACAGAGAAGCTGTCTTCGAGACCCATATACTGCGAGAACATACGGCTGCCCCAGTAGGCTTCCGGGATGCTGTCCTTCATCAGGACCAGATCTCTGATCGGAGCACCGTCCCGGTCATAGGCGAAGTTCTCACTGGAGTTCGGCAGGACTCTTCTGGCTTCCAGAGTGACCTTGTCGCCTCTGATATCCTCGCTGATCGGCTTGCCTAGTTCAAAGGAGGACATCTTCCGGTAGACATAAGCCGTATCCAGATTGTCCAGGAAATAATTGTAGATCTCAATAGCCGCGTCGGTAGAGAAGAGGACCGGGCATTCTCCGAGTTTCGGAGTCGGTTTTGTGACCAGTCTGTCTCTTCCATAGCGGAGCGTGTCTTCTATCTCCCTCCTGATGTATTCTTCATCACAGGAGCCTAGGGTGTAGTAGCGGTATAATTCGATCTCGTGTTCCTCGTTCTTCGCGTTGACGACGACATCCAGTGCAGAAGATGGATAGACTTCTGTGATGTCGATGCCTCTGGAAGTGATGAAGCGTCTTCTGGTGATGTTGTAGAAGATTTCATAGGAGTTGAGATATTCGCTCTCTGTCTCTTCTACTGACGCAAAGGTCTTCAAGAAGCGGGCAGCTTCTTCCTTCGCATCCGGTACGCTCACGTCGATCGCTTCCGCATCCTTCGGAGCGCAGAGTTCATAAGGTCTGTTCTTGACCAGGGAAGCCTGATAGATGAGACCGTCGATATATTTCTTGATTTCTTCTTCAGAAGAGTCTACCGGTACTTCTCCGGAGGCAAAGCCGAGGAACTGTCCGTCATCGACTTTCTTATAGACTTTGACACGGATGTGTTCTACCTTCTTGGCACGGTTCTGATCGAGGTCATGACGGATGAAGTAGAATTCCCAGCCTGTCGTGACAGACTGAGTTACCTCATAATCATCCGCTGCGGAATTCTTTAATACATCCAGTACTGTTTCCAGCATATTATCCTAACCTCGCTTTCGTCTTGAGATACGGGCCGCCGTCGGAGACCTTGACCCATTCCTTGTGTCCCTTGCCGCAGGCACCGGAACCGAAGACTTCACGGTCTGTAGAGGCCATGGAGATATTTCCGAGAAGATCCGGTACATAGCCGGTCATGATGACAGGCGCGACGACCTTGCCGGTGAGTTTGCCGTCCTTGATCTCCCTGCCACACTGGATGATGCACTGGATGCCCCAGTGTTTCGGGTCTTCCATGCCGCTCTCCATGCCGTCCAGGAGATAGCCGTATTCGATGGAAGCGATCATGTCTTCCAGCTTGTCTTCTCCGGAATCGAAGATCGTATTGGTCATACGGGTGTAGGCTTTATGTTCGAAGTTTTCCCTCTTGCCATTGCCGGTAGCCACCGTTCCCAAGCGTTTGGCAGATAAGGCATCGCAGATACCTGTCTTCAGGATGCCGTGATCGATCTCGATGACATCCCCGGCCAGTGTTCCTTCATCATCGAAGGCATAGGACGTGACATTTTTGGCACAAAGGGCTCCTTCATGCATGGTGACGAGGTCGGAACCGACTCTCTTGCCGATGTACTCTGCCCCGAGAGCTCTGCCCTTGACGAACATATCCATCTCGACACCGTGTCCAAACGCTTCATGGGCGATGAGGCCGGTGACTTCCGGAGAGGTGATGACGTCATATTCACCAGGTACGATCCTCTCCGCGTTCAGCAGTTCTTCACCCTTGGCGATGGTCTCTTCCAGTTTTCCTTCCAGATCCCGGAAGAGTTCCGGTCCGCAGAGACCGGAGACGCTGCTGTAGTTGAGACGGGTATTCCCTTCTTTGGACATCACAACTGCCAGCATGCCTTCGGAATAGACATAGCTCTGTCTCAGGTAACGGTTCCGGCTTAAGAATAATTTATTGATGTGGGTAGACTGTCCTCTGACCATACAGTCGATGATGTTCTCACTCATCGTCATCCCCTGATCGGAGATCTTCGTGAAGGATTCGACCATACCGCTGACATCCATCTCTTCCGGCAGGAATTCCGCTTCCTTTTCGGTATAGAGGATGAGAGGTTCATCATCGAGGACCGGTGTCTCGTAGATACCGGAAGATGCTGCCTTCAATACTTCCAGCTGAGCATCCAGTGTCGTCATGATCTCTTCCGCGAGTTCTTCTACCTTATCAGCGTTTATCCCGTTGAAGGAATACTCGCTGTAAAGACCGTCCTTATAGACACGGACGACATTGCCTCTTTCCGAGGTCATCGTCTGATTGGAGACTGTCTTGGCATGCTGGGAGATCGCGACGGCAAGTCCCTTGGAGTCAGTCGAGAGGATGGAGACGTAGTCGTATCTCTCTTCAAGGATACGCAGCAGCTTCTCCAGAGATGGATAGATGCTGTTCAGATAGCGGGAAAAAGGTGCTTTCATATTCTGATCCTTTCCTTAGCGCAGGATGTCCCGGATCGAAGAAGTGAAGGAATCTAAGAAGGCCTTCTCATCGACATCCAGGGCATACTGTGTCGTTTTATGTTCTTTGTTCAGCAGGTCTCTGTCCGTGACAGTTCTGCCGCGGCTCTCCCCTTCCAGATCGACTGTCAGACAGATCGGAAGAGAGTCTTTGATGAGTTCCGGATAGAGGGCGCACGCATAAGCCAGTGGATCATGCATGGCACCGCCGATCACATCACCGAACTCGCCGGTGTAGTAATAGGCAGCCGCTCCATAGAGGAGTTCGCTCTTGTCAGTATCGATTTCTTTCCAGGAGGCGATATCAGAGCCGGTGATGATCGTTTTGAGTGTCACGTCAAGTCCTATCAGAACTAATGGAAGATCGCTCTCCAGGACGTATTTCGCCGCTTCCGGGTCATTGTGGATGTTGGCCTCGGAGTACGGGGTCGCATTCCCTCTGATCGTCAGGGCACCGCCCATGATGACGATCTTCTCACAGAGGTGAAGAGCTTCTTCATCTTTCTTCAAGGCATCCGCCAGGTTGGTCAGAGGACCGACACAGACGAGAGTCAGGTCCTTCTGATATTCCCTGCAGAGTCTGATCATGGCGTCAGGGGCGCTCTCTTCTTCCGCCTTCTTGGAGGAGGAAGGGAGACGGACATCCCCGATGCCGTTATAACCGTGGATCCTGTGAAGGTGTTCATTCACGATCCACTCCTCCTTCTCCCATGGATGAGAAGCTCCCGGATAGACCGGGATATCTTCTCTTCCAAACAGGGAGAGGAGGTCTAAGGTGTTTTTGGTAGCGGTCTTCAGTTCGGTATTTCCAAAGATCGTGGAGACAGCAATCAGATCTCCGGCTTTCTGAGAAAGCGCGTAGGTGATCGCTAAGGCATCATCGATGCCGGTATCGACATCAAGCAGCAGTTTCCTGGTCATTTTCTTCCTCGCTTTCTTCTTCCTGATGGTCTAAGATCGTCACCGCGGAGACAAAAGCGCCTTCCTGCGGTTTGATCAGACGGATACCCTGGGTCGCTCTGCCGAGGGTAGAGACAGAATCGAGGTGGATACGGATGATGATGCCGTCAGAAGCCATGATCATACAGTCTTCATCACCCTGGACAGCCTTGAGAGCCACGAGTTCACCGTTTCTCTCGTTGATATTCAGGGTCTTGACACCCTTGGCGCCGCGGGAAGTCAGACGGTAGTCTTCCAGCTTCGACTTCTTGCCGTAGCCGTACTTGGATACGACGAGGATGTTTTCGCCGTCGGCGTTCTTGCAGGCACCGATGACCTGTGAACCATCGGTATTCATACCGCGGACACCGGCTGCTGTTCTTCCCATCGGACGGACGTCGTTCTCATTGAAGCGGACAGCCTTGCCATTGGAAGCAGCGATGATGATCTCGTCATCTCCGGATGTCGGAAGGACTGAGATCAGTTCGTCATCTTCTTTCAGAGTGATGGCGATCTTGCCGGTCTGACGGATGGAGACGAACTCTTCCGCCGGGACTCTCTTGACGACACCGTCTCTGGTGACGAAGAAGAGATAGCCGTCGAAGGAAGAATCTTTGTGTATCGGTACCAGGGCCTTGACCTTCTCGTCCTTATCGATGTTGATGATGTTGACGATCGGCAGTCCCTTGGCGCTTCTGGAGGCTTCCGGGATACGGTAGCCCTTGATGCGGTAGACTTTACCCTTATTGGTGAAGATCAGCAGAGGATCATGGGTCGATGTCGTGATGTTCTGATCGATCAGGTCATCTTCATTGAGTCCCATGCCCTTGACACCCTTGCCGCCTCGATTCTGCAGACGGTAGGTGCTGATCGGCAGTCTCTTGATATATCCCTTCGTACTTAAGGAGATGATGATATCTTCTTCCGGAATGAGATCTTCATCTTCGACATCGACATCGCCGTCGATGATCTCTGTCCTTCTCTTGTCGCCGTACTTCTCCTTGATGGCTGTGAGTTCATTCTTGATAATCTCGACGACACGGGAGTGGTTGGCCAGGATATCCTTCAGGTCTTCAATGAGAGCCAGTAATTCATTCAGATCGCTTTCGATCTTCTCTCTCTGCAGACCTGTCAGTCTTCTCATCTGCATGTCCAGGATCGCCTTGCCCTGTGCTTCATCAAGACCGAAGCGGTCATGGAACTTCTGCAGGACTTCCGGATCGTCCGCGGAATTGCGGATGATGGAGATGACTTCATCGATGTTGTCTAAGGCAATCTTGAGGCCCTCTAAGATATGAGCTCTCTTTTCCGACTGTTCGAGGTCGTATCTCGTCCTTCTTCGGATGACATCGATCTGGTGATCGATATAGTGCTGGATGATCTCTCTCAAGGAGAGTAAACGCGGGGCGTTGTTTACCAGGACGTTATTGTTGACACCGAAAGAAGACTGTACCGGTGTCAACTTGTACAGCTGATTCAGGATGACTTCCGGCTGTACGTCTTTCTTGAGTTCTATCTCGATACGGACGCCGTTTCTCGCATTGGAGAGGTCTTTCATCTCGGAGATGCCGTCGATGATCTTCTCCTTGGCCAGGGCGTGTATCTTTTCATACATCACCAGTTTATTCACGAGATACGGGATCTCACGGATGATGATCTTGTGCTTTCCCTGGCGGAGATCTTCGACCTCGACCTTGGAACGCATGATGATGGAGCCTCTTCCTGTCTCATAAGCCTGGCGGATACCGGAGCGGCCGATGATGTAGCCGCCGGTCGGGAAGTCAGGACCCGGGATGTACTCCATGAGCTCGGCAGTCGTGATGTCCGGGTTCTCCATCTCGGCGATGATGCCGTCGATGACTTCCCCGAGGTTGTGCGGAGGCATATTGGTCGCCATACCGACCGCGATACCCATTGAACCGTTCACTAACAGGTTCGGGAACTTGGAAGGCAGTACGACCGGTTCCAAGTGTCTCGCATCATAGTTGTCCTTCCAGTCGATGGTCTCTTTCTTGATATCCTGTACGAGTTCCAGGGAGATCTTGGACATACGCGCTTCGGTATAACGCATGGCCGCAGCGCCATCGCCATCCAGGGAGCCGAAGTTGCCGTGTCCGTCTACTAATGGATAGCGGTAGGAGAACGGCTGGGCCATACGGACCATCGTATCGTAGATGGCGGTATCGCCGTGCGGGTGATACTTACCCATGACTTCACCGACGATATTGGCCGATTTGACATGCGGTTTGTCCGGCGTGAAACCGGCGTTGTACATGGCCCAGATGACTCTTCTGTGGACAGGCTTCATGCCGTCACGTACATCCGGTAAGGCACGGTCGATGATGACGGACATCGAATAGCTTAGGAAGTCATCTCTCATCTCCGAGGAGATGTCGACTTCCTTCATATTTCCATGATTGAAAAATCGGTTATCTAATTCTTCCATAGGGCCTCCTTAAATATCCAGGTTCTTGACGAAGTGGGCATTCTCGACGATGAAGTTCTTACGCGGTTCCACTTCATCACCCATCAGCATCGAGAAGACAGAGTCAGCGTCGATCGCGTCCTGTATGGTCACTCTCTTGAGTGTCCTGTGCTCCGGATCCAGTGTGGTCTCCCAGAGCTGCTGAGGATCCATCTCACCGAGACCTTTATAACGCTGGATGTCATACTTCTCATCCCCGTAGTCTCTCTTGGCGATCTCCAGTTCCTCATCGGAGTAGCAGTAGCGAAGGATCTTCTGTCCTTTGTTCAATCTGTATAGAGGCGGCATGGCCAGATAGACATAGCCTCCTTCGATCAGCGGTTTGAAGTATCTGTATAAGAATGTCAGCATCAATGTAGAGATATGCTGGCCGTCGACATCCGCATCGGTCATGATGACGATCTTGTGATAGCGGAGCTTGGAGATATCGAAGTCTTCCCCGATACCGCAGCCGAAGGCCTGTATCATCATGCGGATCTCGGCGTTGTCGAAGATCCGGTGCAGTCTGGCCTTTTCGACGTTGAGGATCTTTCCTCGTAACGGTAAGACAGCCTGAAAGTTGGAATCTCTGCCGTCCTTGGCGGAACCGCCGGCGGAGTTACCCTCGACGATGTAGATCTCGCAGATCGAAGCGTCCCTAGAAGCGCAGTCATTTAATTTCGTAGGCAGATTGGAACCGGAGAAGTCATCCTTCCTTCTGACCGTCTCTCTGGCCTTCTGGGCAGCAATACGGGCATCAGCGGCTGATCTGGCCTTGTCGATGATGATCTTGGCCGTATCCGGATTCTCCAGGAGGAATCTCTTCAGGTAGTCGCCGAAGATCTTGTTGACGACGATACGGACTTCCGCGTTGCCTAACTTTCCTTTGGTCTGTCCTTCATACTGCGGATCCGGATGCTTGACGGAGATGATGGCTGTCAGACCTTCCTTTAAGTCATCTATAGAAAACCTGTTGTCATCCTTCTTGAAGAGGTTGTTGTCTTCCGCATATTTATTGATGACTCTCTGCAATGTCTGCCGGAATCCATCCAGATGCATGCCGCCTTCCGGGGTGAAGATGTTGTTGCAGAAGGAATAGACCTTCTCGGAATAGGAAGTATTGTACTGAAGAGCCACTTCTACCGCGATGGATGTCTCGCTGTCCTGGCCATCACAGTACAGGACTTCTTCATGGAGTTTGTTTTCATTCTCATTGAGGAAGTCGACATATTCCTTGATGCCTCCCTCATAACAGAAGTGCGTTTCCTTTTCGTGTTCATCTTCCTTCTGCCAGTAGAAGTTGAGATGGATGCCTTTGTTTAAGAAGGCCATCTGTCTTATACGTTCGAATAAGGTACGGTAGTTGTAGACAGTACCTTCCTTGAAGATCTCCGGGTCAGCCTTGAAGCGGACTGTGGAACCTGTTTTCTCTTTTTCGCAGGTACCGATCTCTTTTAACGGCTGATCGACCTTGCCGCCGTTGTGGAAGCGGACGAAGTAGACCTTGCCGTCCTTATGGATCGTGACTTCCAGCCATTCACTCAAGGCATTGACGACAGAGGCACCGACGCCATGCAGACCGCCGGATACTTTATAAGCACCGCCGCCGAACTTGCCGCCTGCGTGCAGGACGGTAAAGA